>DASXQC010000909.1:0-3569 GCA_036493235.1 Reyranella sp. | reverse complement strand
ACGCCGTCGAGGTCGATCGCGTGCACCTTGCGCCATTCCTCGAGCGTGATGTCCTCGACCGTCTTGCTGAGGCCGATGCCGGCGGAGTTCAGCAGCACGTGCAGCGCACCGAACTTGTCGACCGTCTCCTGGATCGCGGCCTTCCAGTTGTCCTCGCTGGTGACGTCGAGCTTCACGAAGTGACCGGCCGAGCCCAGTCTGTCGGCGACCGCCTTGCCGCGATCGGCAGCAATGTCGGCCACCACGACGCTCGCGCCCTCCTGCGCCATCAGCGCGGCGGCGTTCGCGCCCAGGCCCGAGGCGCCGCCGGTGATCAGCGCGACCTTGCCCTTGAGGCGATCGGTCATGTCTTCTTTCTCCCTGCGAGTGCCTCGCGATGCGCGATGTAGGTCGTGGACGCCACGATGATGGCAGCACCGACGAACGTCCAGATGTCCGAGGTCTTGCCCCAGACCGCCACGTCCATCAAGGCGGCCCATATGATGCCGAGGAAGGTGATGGGCTGCAGGGCGGAAATGTCGAGCAGGCGATACGACCAGATCATGAAGAAATAGCCCAGCGTGCCGAACAGCCCGGCCGAGGCCATCAGCAGGAGCTGCAGAGCGGTCGGCGTCTGCCAGTACCACAGGCCGAACGGGGTGAAGAAAACCGCTGCCACCACGCTCTGCCAGAACACGACCAGGGCCGGACGATCGCGGCTCGATACCGCCTTGGCGACGAGATTGGAGCCGGCGATCAGAGGGATCGCGCAGAGCATCATCACCACTCCGGGATTCATCAGCATCAGGCCCGGCCGCACAATCACCAGCATGCCGGCGAAGCCGATGGCGACGGCGATCCAGCGCCGCGCGTGCACCTTCTCGCCGAGAAAAAGGACAGCGCCGAGGGTGACGAAGATCGGTCCGGTGAAGCCGAGCGCCGCCATGGTCGCGAGCGGCAGCGAGACCACAGCCTCGTACCACAGCGCATAGCCGCCGAAATGGAACACGCCGCGGAAGACGTGCATCTTGAGGCTGCGCGTGCGGAGGCCGGCAACACCGCCCTGCCACAGCACGATCGGCAGGATGACTGCGATGCCGGCCAGCCAGCGCCCCCACGACACCAGGAGCGGCGACATGTCGTGCGCGAGCGTCTTCACCGAGCCGTTGAGGCCGGCGAAGAACAGGCCGGAGATCACGGCTACGGCAAAGCCGCGCGCCACCCGCGAGGGGATCAGGCGCGAAAGGGCATCACTTTGGTCTACGACGGACGTCAACGAGACTCAGGCAATCAATTCCTGTTCACGTTGGATCGGCGAGGGGATGCGCGCAAGCGTCGCCGACTGAAAGTGCGCGAGCACCTCGAGCGCCTTGATGTCGGTGAACTGCACGCGGCGATCGGCGACGATCAGCATGCGCTCGTTGCGCAGCTTGGTGAGCATGCGGTTGAGATGCGGCACGCTGAGGCCGAGCGTGTCGCTCATCACCTCCTGCGAGATCGGCAGGTCGAACGCTGTCGGATCCGCTCGGCCGACCATCCGGAGCCGCCCGTGCAACTCCAGCAAGAAGTGGGCGAGCCGCTCGATCGGCGTGCGGCGTCCGATATCGACGATGCGCTCGGAGGAGTGGTTGCCGTGCTCGACCGCGAGCCAGCTCAACGCCAGCGCGAACTTCGGCCGCCGGTAACAGACGTTGATGAAGGCATCGAGCGAGCAGACCTCGAGCTTCATGTCGGTGAGAGCGCTCACGGAGAACGCCGCGCGGTCGTGGAAGCTGCCGGGCAGGCCGACGACATCACCCGGGATCAGCACGTCGACGATCTGTCGCTTGCCGTTGCGGAGCACCTTGTAGCGGGCCGCCATGCCCTCCTTGATGAAGCTGAGCTTGGTGTAGGGATAGCCGTCGACCACTAGGTCGCGCCGCTTCTCGACCGCCGCTTCATATTCTATGAGGCGGCGCAGGGTCGCGAGGTCATCCGGCGTGAAGTCGACGAAATGCTTGAGCCGCGTAGTGAAAGGCGTCTCCCAGCGCTCCGTGAGCTTTCGGACTGTTCCCGGCATTTCCTCGGCCCCTTGCTGATTTTTATTGATTCTGATCAATATACCGGGTGAAGGCGACCCCTACGAAAGGCGAACACTGTTCAGCTGTCGGGTCACCAGGGAGGAACAAATGACCACCAATCGCCACTCTCGGCGTGATTTTCTGCGTCAAGCCGTCGCAACCGGTGCCGGTGTGGGTGCCCTGTCGACCGGGCTCACCCCCTTCATGGCGATGCCCGTGTGGGCCAAGGACGAGCCGCCGATCGGCACCTGGCCGGCCGGCTCGCAGGGCAACTCGGTATTCATCGGTATCTCGGTACCGCGCACCGGCACCTATGCGGTGCAGGGCGAGGACGAACTCAAGGGCTACCAGCTCGCCATCGAGCACATCAATTCGGGTCATGAGCTGATCAAGAAGATCTCGCCCAAGACCACCAAGGGCGTGCTCGGCAAGGAGCTGAAGTTCGGCGTCGCCGATTCGGCCGCCAAGCCGAACGACGCGGTGCAGGCGCAGCAGCGCTTCATCACCGAGAACAAGGCGGTGGTGATCACCGGCGGCACCTCCTCGGCGGTCGCGGTCGCGCTCAACAAGCTCGCACAGCGCGAGAAGATCTTGTTCGTCTGCGGCATCTCCGGCTCGAACGACACGACCGGCAAGGACTGCGTGCGCTACGGCTTCCGTCAGAACTTCTTCGGCCAGACTGCCGCGTCGGCGATCGCGCCGGTGCTGATCAAGCAGTTCGGCAAGGGCAAGAAGGTCGCCTACATGACGCCGGACTACACGTACGGCCACACCGTCACCAAGTCGATGCAGGACATGACCAAGGATGCCGGCTGGACCACGGTGACCAACCAGGTCTCGCCGCTCGGCGCGCCCGACTTCTCGTCCTACCTGCTGAACATCGCCAACTCCGGCGCCGACCTACTGATCAACGTCAACTGGGGCCACGATGCGGTGCTGTCGATCCAGCAGGCCAAGCAGTTCGGCGTGCTCGACAAGATGAAGCTGGTGGTGCCCTACCAGGTGCCGTTCCTCGCCCGCGAGACCGGCGGCCTGATGCAGGGCGTCTACGCCGCCACCGACTACTGGTGGACGATCGAGGACAAGTATCCGCTGGCCAAGATGTTCAACGCGGAGTTCAGCAAGAAGTACGGTTACCAGCCGGAGTGGGGCGCCGAGAACGCCTACATCAGCTTCGCCCATTGGGCGCGCATGGTCGAGACCGCCGGCACCTTCTACCCGCCGACCGTCATCAAGACCTACGAGAAGGGCGAGACCATTCCGTCGCTGGTCGGCGACGTGCACTATCGCCCCGAAGACCACCAGTGCATCCGCCCGGTGATCATCGTGAAGGGCAAGATGCAGAAGGACATGAAGGGCAAGGAAGACTACTACGACGTGGTCGAAATCGTCCCGGGTGAGGGTCTGATGCAGAAGCCGGACGCGTTCGGCTGCAAGCTCGGCGACTACACCTGATCGTTGCTGCGAAAGGAATTGGGGAGTCCCCGCGTTGTTCACCTGGGCCAATTTCTTTTCGCAGGTCTTCAACGG
>DASXQC010000908.1:0-6363 GCA_036493235.1 Reyranella sp. | reverse complement strand
CGACGGGCGCAACTACATAACGCCGTCGCAGGACCAGGGCGTCTGCCAGGCGTCCACCGCCTTCGCCATCACCGACGCCATGAACGCGCGGCTGCGCATCATGTTCAAGATTGCCGTCGGCGACGCCAAGCAGATCCTGGTGCCGGACCTGTCCGCCGCGGATCTCTTCTACTGCGGCGGCGGCTCATGCACCGCCGGCCAGGATGTCGAGCCGGCGCTCGGCTACGCGACGGACAAGGGCATCGTGCCGGCCTACGACATTCCCTACAAGCGTCGGGCCAGACCTGCGGGAGAGGGCCCGCCGACCTGGAGTCGCGCGTCACCAAGATCGCGGGATTCATCACCCAACGCTCGCGCTCGTCGATGCAGGACGCCATCCAGACGCGCGGCCCGATCGTCGCCGCCTTGCGCGCGTATCAGGATTTGAAGAACTACAGAGGTGGCGTCTATCGCTACGACGGAAAGGCGCCCTTCCTGTACAACCAGACCGTCAGCGTCATCGGCTTCACCCCCGACGGCTGGCTGTGCAAGAACAGTTGGGGACCCAACTGGGGCACGGGCGGCGTCTTTCTGATCGCCTACGGCGAATGCGGCATCGACGACGAGGGGATGTGGGAGTTCAGCGGCTTCAAGACGATCTATCCCTACGGGACCGTGGCCGGCACGGCCGATGCGACCCGCAAGGCCCCGCTGCGCATCGTCTATCGCGACGTCGGCAGCAAGATCCAGTACTTGTCGGCCTACCCGCCGTCAAAGGATCAACCGTTTCTCCTCGACGGCCTTGCCTCGGGCAGCGATCCGGCCCTCGGCGGAGACGACAAGGGGCAACTCCACGTCGTCCGGACCGACCTCATGGGCAACATCCAGCACAACGTCTGGAACAAAAGCTGGTCGACGATGCAGTGGCTCACCGGCCCGGATGGGGTGACCAAGGCCCCCCCGGCCGTGGGCAACCCGAGCGCCGTCGGCGGCCCGTACGTCCTCTATCGCGATGCCGACGGCAACATCCACGATGTCTACGTTTCCGGCGGTCAGTGGAACTGGGAGCAGGTCACGGGCGGGGCCGGCCTCAAGGTACCGCCCGCGGCGGGCGATCCGAAGCCCTCCGAATTCTTCGGCGGCTTGAACCTCTGCTACCGCGCCGCCGACGGCAACATCCAGAACCTGGAGCGCAGAACCACATGGATTGCGAGGCCGATCACGGGCAACCCACCGCCCGCGGCCGGTGACCCGTACGTCACGGTCTACAACAGCTGGCTGCGCGTCATCTATCGCGACAAGGACGGCAAGATCGTCCATCTCATGTATGACTCCGGCGGCCAAAAATGGGGCTGGGAGCACCTTCCGGCGCCGGCCGCGGTCGTCGCGGCCGGCGATCCTACCGGCACCGACTACGGCGACAGCCTGCACCTCTTTTATCGCGAATCCCGCGGATTCATCTGGCACCTATACTGGTACGGCAACCGCTGGAACGGGGAGCAGCTCACGGGGCCCGGCCTCAGCGGCGGGGAGCTGGCGGAAGGCGACCCCAAGGCCGTCTCCTTCGGCAACGAGATCCATGTGCTCTATCGCGACATCAACGACAACCTCAGCGACGCGTACTGGACCGGCACGACATGGACGCACCTCGCGCGCATCTGACGTCGGATCGCCGAGGAGTCAGGGCGACTCTTCCCCGGCTCGTCGCCTGCGTAGCCTGCAATTCGATCACGTGCGTCGGATGGAAGGAGGCCATGGCCTCTTTGAGACTTTGCCTGGGATCGGGCGTGTGGCTGCGGATGACCTCGACGGCGATCCCGCGCGATTGCCATTTCGCGACGATGCTGTCGCGAACGTCGTAGGGAGAGAGGTGGGTTTCCTGCTCCTCGAGCTCCATCACGAGAATGACGCGGCTGAGCTTGCTGCTGATTGTATCGCGATGTTGGCGGCACAGGCCGATAGCGGCAGCGCCACGGTCGCTGAAACCGGCAGCCGTCTTGTCAGCATTCTTCGCTCATGGAATTTCAGACCGACCGCTCACAGCCAGCGCTTGCGCCGGCGGTAGTGCTTGACGTCGCGGAACGAGCGGCGGCCCTCGCCGCCGACGCCGAGGTAGAATTCCTTCACGTCCTCGTTCTCGCGCAGCGACGCGGCATCGCCGTCGAGCACGACGCGGCCGTTCTCGAGGATGTAGCCGTAATGGGCGTAGCGCAGCGCGATGTTGGTGTTCTGCTCGGCCAGCAGGATCGACACCTTCTCCTGCTCGTTGAGGTTCCTGACAATCTCGAAGATCTCCTCGACCAGCTGTGGGGCGAGGCCCATCGACGGCTCGTCGAGCAGGATGGTGCTGGGCCGGCTCATCAGGGCGCGGCCGATCGCCGTCATCTGCTGCTCGCCGCCCGAGGTGTAGCCCGCCTGGCTGGCGCGGCGTTCCTTGAGCCGCGGGAAGTAGTGGTAGACCTTCTCGAGGTCGTCGGCGACGCGGCGCTGGCCGCCATGGATGAAGGCGCCGGTCAGGAGATTCTCCTCGACCGTGAGATGGCCGAAGCAGTGGCGGCCCTCCATCACCTGGATCACGCCCTTGCGCACAAGGTCGTTGGGTGTCAGCCCGTCGACCCGCTCGCCGCGGTAATGGATGCGGCCCTTGGTGACCTGGCCGCGCTCGCTGAGCAGCAGGTTGGAGATCGCCTTGAGTGTCGTCGACTTGCCGGCACCGTTGGCGCCGAGCAGTGCGACGATCGCACCCTCCGGCACCGCCAGCGACACCCCCTTCAGCACGAGGATCACGTGATTGTAGATGACCTCGATGTTGGCGACGTCGAGGACATTTGTCGGCACAGGCGATTCAGCAACTACACTCATCGTCCTCTTTCTTCATCCTCCTCCCCCGTCTGAGCACCTTCTGAGGCGCGTACGGGGGAGGTGATTGAGGTTCAGCTCTCCTTCGAGCAGTCGCGCGGGGTGATCTTCTTCTCCGCGGCGTACTTGCCGGCGACGTCCTTGACCAGCGGCACCAGGATCGAATCGTCGCCGGTGTAGTAGTCGGAGATCACCTTCCACTCCTTGCCGTCCCACTGATGGACGCGGCTGAGACGCGTGCCCTCGTGATCGGCGCAAGAGGGCTTGAGCGGGCCCATCATGCCGTCGAAGCCGAGCTGCTTGAGGCGGTCGGCGGTGAGGTCGAGATGCTCGAAGCCCCAGCGCACCTGCTCGCCGGTCATCGGCTTGTTGCCGAACTTGGCCATCGCCGTGCGGATCGCCTCGATGCCGACCATCGAGTTGATCAGGCCGCGGTTATAGAGCACCTGGCCGACCTCCTCGGGCTTGGCGAGCGACTTGCCCTGGGAGACGACGTACTTGTCGATGTCCTTGTGGACGGCGAACTTGCCGGCGGGATGCTGCAGCATCAGCGCCTTGTAACCCTTGGCCTTGTCGCCGGCCGGCAGCACGTCGGGCTCGGCGCCCGACCACCACACGCCCAGCATCTTGTCGCGGGGGTAGTTGACGTTGCCTGCCTCGCTGATCGCGGCAGAGTTCATGATGCCCCAGCCCCACAGCAGGACGTAGTCCGGCCGGGCCTGGCGGATCTGCAGCCACTGCGACTTCTGCTCGCTGCCCGGCGCCGGCACCGGAATCTGCATGAAGTCGAAGCCGTACTTCTTCGACATGATCTCGAGCGCCGCGATCGGCTCCTTGCCGTAGGGCGAGTCGTGATAGAGGAGCGCGATCTTCTTGCCCTTGAGCTTGTCGAAGCCGCCCCATTCCTTGGCGATGTGCTGGATGGCGACGTTGGCGGCCGTCCAGTAGGTGCCCATCAGCGGGAAATTCCAGGTGAAGACCTCGCCGTCGCGGCTATCGGCGCGGCCGTAGCCCATAGTGAGCAGCGGGATCTTGTCGCCTGGCGCCTTCTCGGTCAGCGCGAAAGTGATGCCGGTCGAGAGCGGGCTGAAGTATGACGCGCCGGTCGGGGCATGGCCCTTGAGGCGTTCGTAGCACTCGACGCCGCGGTCGGTCGCATAGCCGGTCTCGCACTCCTCGAAGGTGATCTTCACGCCGTTGATGCCGCCGTCGCGCGCGTTGATCATGTTGATGTAGTCGGCGACGCCGTCGGCGAACGGCACGCCGTTGGGTGCATAGGCGCCGGTGCGATAGACCAGACCCGGGATGAACTGCTCGTTCTGGGCCTCCGCCGTGCCGGCGGCGATCAGGCCCGCCGAGACGATCGCAGCGGCCAACAACGCTGCTTTACGAAGTGTCATCTGTCTCCTCCTTGGATACTGCTTTTTGTTTTCAAAACCCTAGCGTTTCATACTCAATGCGGGAAGGGCCAAAGCCTGAGCTTCTCCTTGGCGATCGACCACAGGCGCGCCAGCCCGTGCGGCTCGACCACCAGGAAGAAGACGATCAGCGCGCCGAAGATCATCGATTCGAAATGCGAGACCGTGGCAGTGCTGATCTTCCAGCCGACGATGGCGCCCAGCGGAGGCAGCGCCTGGTTCAGGAAGATCGGCAGCAGGACGATGAAGATCGCGCCCAGCACGCTGCCCAGGATCGAGCCCAGCCCGCCGATGATCACCATGAACATCAGCTGGAAGGAGCGGTCGATCGAGAAGGCCGCGGGCTCCCACGAGCCGAGATAGAGGAACGCCCACATCGCGCCCGACACGCCGATCAGGAACGAGGAGACGGCGAAGGCCGAGAGCTTGGCGTACATCGGCCGCACGCCGATGATCTCGGCGGCGATGTCCATGTCGCGGATCGCCATCCATTGCCGACCGATATGGCCGCGCACGATGTTCTTGGTGGCGAGGCCCAGCACCAGGGTGAAGGCCAGCGCAACGATGTAAGTCGCGGTCGGCGAGGAAAGATCGAAGCCGAACAGCTGGATCGCCGGCGCGTTCACCGAGCCTGACGGCGTGTAGTTGGTGATCCACTTGATGCGCAGGAACGCCCAGTCGCCGAAGAACTGCGCGGCCAAGGTCGCGCAGGCGAGATAGAAGCCCTTGATGCGCAGACTCGGGATGCCGAACAGGATGCCGATCGCCGCCGCCACGAACCCGCTCAGCAGGATCGACACCAGCGGATTGAGGAACGGCAGGTGGACCGAGAAATTGTAGGCCGCATAAGCGCCGACGCCCATGAACGCGCCGGAACCCAGCGACACCTGCCCGCAATAGCCCATCAGAACGTTCAGGCCGATCGCCGCCAGCGCCAGGATCACCGTCGGGATCAGCACGGCGCGATAGGTGTATTCGCTCGCAAACAGGGGAACGGCGATGAAGGCGATCGCCAGCAGCGCCAGCATGGCGAAGCGGTCCTGGGCGATCGGGAAGATCGCCTGGTCGGCTTCGTAGGTGGCCTTGTACTGGCCGGCCTCGCGATAGATCACGGCGACCTCACACGCGCTCGATGATGCGTTCGCCGAACAGGCCCTGCGGCCGGAACAGCAGGAACAGCAACGCCACGACGTAGGCGAACCAGATCTCGATGCCGCCGCCCATCGACGGCCCGAGGAAGACTTCGGCCAGCTTCTCGCCGGCGCCGATGATCAGCCCGCCGATGATCGCGCCCGGCACCGAGGTGAAGCCGCCCAGGATCAGCACCGGCAGCGCCTTCAGCGCCAGCAGCGACAGCGAGAACTGCACGCCGAGCTTGCTGCCCCACACCGCGCCCGCCACCAGCGCGACCAGGCCCGCCACCAGCCAGACGATGAACCAGATCTGGTTGAGCGGGATGCCGACCGACTGCGCGGCCGCATGGTCGTCGGCGACGGCGCGCAAAGCGCGGCCGATGCGGGTGCGCTGGAAGAAGATCGCCAGCCCGGCGACCAGGAGACCCGCGATGACGGCGGCCCAGATGTCGAGCTCGTTCACCAGGATGCCGCCGTCGAACACCGATTCGAGCAGGAAGATCGGCTCCTTGGGCAGGCCTAAATTGAGCGGATAGACGTCGCTGCCGAACAGGGTCTGGGAGAGGCCTTCGAGGAAGAAAGTCATGCCGATCGTGGCCATGAACAGGATGATGCCTTCCTGGTTCACCAGCTTGCGCAGCACCAGCTTCTCGGCGAGCCAGGCGACCGCCGCCATGATCGCTGCGGCGAACAGGAAGGCGCCGATCAGCGCCAGCCAGAACGGCCACTTCCACGCCTCGAACTGCTCGAGCGCGCGCACCAGCGCCAGCGCTGCCGTCAGCACCATCGCCCCCTGCGCGAAGTTGAAGACGCCTGACGCCTTGAAGATCAGCACGAACCCCAGCGCCACGAGCGAGTACAGCACCCCCGCCAGCAGGCCGCCTGTCAGCACCTCGATGAAGAAGCCCATGGTCAGACTCTTTTACCGGGGGCGCGCCACTCCAGTGGCGCGTCTTTCGTGGAACCAACAAAGA
>DASXQC010000907.1:0-15225 GCA_036493235.1 Reyranella sp. | reverse complement strand
TGGCGAAGTTGGGGAAGCGGAAGGAGCCGGTCTTGGTCAACCACAGGAACTGGTCGTCCGTGACGTGGGTCTCGATCGGCGCGCCCTTCTCCTTCCAGTCGGGGATCAGCTCGTTGATGGCGATCGGGTCGATCACCGCGCCCGACAATATGTGCGCGCCGATCTCCGAGCCCTTCTCGAGCACGCAGACGGAAACCTCGTGGCTGCGCTCCGCCGCGAGCTGCTTGAGGCGGATCGCCGCCGACAGCCCAGCTGGGCCGCCGCCAACGATCACCACGTCATATTCCATCGCCTCGCGTGCCATTCGCCTTCTCGCCTTGCCAAATCCTCAACTGTAAATAGCCTGTCGGGTGCCGGATCGCCACCGGCCGGGAAAGGAAGAATCGCTGTGCCTGCATTGACCGATATCGAGAGCAAGCTCTTCTCAGCCAAAGATTTTCGGCTGGAGAATGGACAAATCCTGCCCGTGCTCGAGCTCGCCTACGAGACTTACGGCAGCCTCAATGCAAAGGCCGACAACGCCGTACTGGTGGTGCACGGCTACACCTCGAGCCATCACGCGGCGGGCAAGAATGCCCCCGGCAAGGAAGGCCGTGGCGTGCCGGCGGGCGCCGCCGGCTGGTTCGACGCCCTGATCGGGCCGGGCAAGGCAGTCGACACCGACACGCACTTCGTGATTTCGGTCAATGCGCTGGGCTCCGCGCACGGCAGCAGCGGCCCGAACGCGATCGATCCCAAGACGAAGAAGCCCTACGGCCCGACCTTCCCGCACATCACCCTGCGCGACATGGTGGTGAGCCAGAAGCTGCTGGTGGACTCGTTCGGCATCAAGCGGCTCGTCGCCGTGGTCGGCCCGTCGATGGGCGGCTTCCAGTCGTTCCAGTGGGCCGCGAGCTATCCGGGATTCATGAAGGGCATCGCCGCTGCCGTGACGTCGCCGCGCGCGCCCAATCGTCTGGGTGGCCTCGACTCGCTGCAGCAGCGGCTGGCCGGCGACCCGAACTGGAATGGTGGCTGGTACTACGAGAACGGCGGCATTCCGGCCACGCTGGAGAAGATCCGCTACGAGACGCTGCTGAACTACGGCCAGGACGAAGCGACGGCCAAGATCGCGGCCAAGAGCTGGGCGCAGATCTACGACGGGCATTCGCTGGTCACCCTGCGCCGCGCGATCGACGGCTTCGACATCACCGGCGAATACGCCAAGCTCAAGGGCACCAAGGTGCTCTACGTGATCTCCAAGACCGACAAGCTGTTCGACATCACGCTGTGCGCCGAATACGCCCTGGCCCTGCGCAAGGCCGGCGTCGACCTGACCTATGTCGAGCTGCCGTCGGAGAAGGGCCATATGGCGAGCCACCAGGACGCGGCGATGTGGGCGCCGATCCTCGCCGCGCACATGAAGAGCCTGGGATGATCGAGGGCGCCGCCGCCCTGCTGCGCTGGTACGTCGAGCAAGGCGTCGACGAGGCGATCGGCGAGGAGCCGATCGATCGCTTCGCCGCGCCGCCGACGCCTCCGGCCGCGACGACGGCAGCCGCAACGGTAACAGCGATCGCGCCCGCAGCGCCTCGCGCGCCCACGCCTCTGCGTGCGCCGCCGCCGCCACCGGCCGCGCCGCGCGGACCGGTGCCGCTCGAATCGCCACAGCTCGTCGAGGATGCGCGCTCCTTGGCCGAAGGCTGCAGCACCTTGGCCGAGCTCGAGGCCGCGATCCGCGGCTTCGAGGGCTGCGCGCTGAAGCGCACTGCCAAGAACACCGTATTCGCCGACGGCACGTCGGGTGCACCGGTGATGATCGTCGGCGAGGCGCCGGGAGCGGACGAGGATCGTCTCGGCAAGCCGTTCGTCGGCGTGAGCGGCCAGTTGATGGACCGCATGATGGGCGCGATCGGGCTTTCGCGCGATGGCGGCTTCTACATCACCAACATCCTATTCTGGCGCCCGCCCGGCAACCGCACCCCGACCACCACCGAGCAGGGCATGTGTTTGGCCTTCACCCGCCGCCACATCGAGCTTGTAAAGCCGAAGGTGCTGGTGCTGGCGGGCGGCGTCGCGGTGAAGGCGGTGCTCGACACCACCGAAGGCATCACGCGCCTGCGCGGCAAGTGGACTGGCTACACGCTCGGCGACGGCACTGTGATCCCCACCATGCCGACTTTCCATCCGGCCTATCTCCTGCGCACGCCTGCGAGCAAACGCCAGAGCTGGCAGGACCTGCTGGCGATCGACAAGAAGCTCAAGGAGCTGGGCTGAGCGGGGCGCGCCACTCCGGTGGCGCGTCATATCATTGGACCGCGCGCTTCCAGCGCGCTTCATGATAGAGCGCATTCACATGCGCGGATCAGCGCGCAGGATGCGCGCGGTCCAAATGAGCATAATGAGACGCGCCACTGGAGTGGTGTGTCCCCGGCCAAAAATCGGGAAGTCCTCCAGATGTGCGTTGGAACTCCGCTTGCTAACCCCGGTTTATGCCGACGTCAGAGCTTCTTCCTCAGGAAGAATTTCTTGGCGCGTGCCCCAGTCCTTGCCGCGCGCCGACTCGTCGATCCACAGATAGGCGATATGCAGCCAACCGCCCCAGATCGAGCCCAGCACGCCACCGAGCGTCTCGCCGCGCGCGCTTTTCACGAAGAACTGGACGGGGTACCAGGCGGATACGCCAGTGACTCCAACATTGTACAGGTCGAGTCGCTCGCGGACGTATCGCGCATCGGCGCTGCCGATGTCGGGATTGAACACGATCGCCAGGTCGTCGTCGGTCGGCATTGTTCGTCCATAGTTCAACGAAGCGTCTCATTCGCCTGTGTCTCATTTACCTGTGTCGCGGTTGTGAGAAGTGCAGCGATGCATCAGGCGCAACCTTGACGGTTCGAGACATGACCGCCAAAATTGCACACAAAAGGTAACACCAAGCGTACGGTCTGGGAGGACCCCATGGGTGTGATTAGCAAGCGATGGCGCGTCTGCGCCCTCGTGGCGGCAACGGCCATGATGGCTGGCCTCTTTGCACCTGCAGCAAACGCCTGGGAGCCGACGCGAACGGTCGAATTCATCGTTCCCGCGGGCACCGGCGGCGGCGCCGACCAGATGGCACGAGTCATCCAGGGCATTATCGCCAAGCATGGTTTCATGAAGCAGACCATGGTGGTGATCAACAAGGCGGGTGGCGCCGGCGGCGAGGGCTTCCTCGACGTCAAGGGTGCCAAGGGCAACCCGCACAAGTTGGTGATCACGCTCTCAAATCTGTTCACGACGCCGATGGCGACCGGCATCCCCTTCTCGTGGAAGGACATGACGCCGGTCTCGATGATGGCGCTCGATGAGTTCGTGCTGTGGGTCAACGCCGAATCGCCGTTCAAGACCACCAAGGACTATGTCGACGCGATCAAGGCCGGCGGACCCGGCAAGTACAAGATGGGCGGCACCGGCTCCAAGCAGGAAGACCAGATCATCACCGTCGCGCTCGAGAAGTCGATCGGCCAGAAGATGACCTACGTGCCCTATAAGGGCGGCGGAGAGGTCGCGGTCCAGCTGGTCGGCAAGCACATCGATTCGACGGTCAACAACCCGATCGAGGCGGTGGCTCAATGGCGCGCCGGGGCGCTGCGCCCGCTTTGCGTGTTCGACAGCAAGCCGCTGCCCGTCACCGACAAGATCGCCGGCGACAAGTCGTGGGCCGACATCCCGACCTGCAAGTCGCAGGGCCTCGACATCGAGTACCTGATGCTGCGCGGCATCTTCATGCCGCCCGGCGTGCCCAAGGAAGCGGTCGCCTACTACGTCGACCTGCTGAAGAAGGTGCGCGAGACGCCGGAATGGACGCAGCTCATGCATGACGGCGCGTTCAACACGACCACCATGTCGGGCGACGAGTATGCCAAGTGGGTCGCGAACGAAGAGAAGCGGCACCACGACCTGATGAAGGACGCGGGCTTCCTCGCCTCGACCAACTGATGCGGCGCGCTCCCTTGCCTGAGTTCTGTTAGCGGCAGCGGATGTCGATGTCGGATCCTTCGAAGCCGCCCGGGTCGCCCGGGCCCGGCCAACGCCACGTCGAGATGGGCGTGGCTTTGTTTGTCCTGGCACTCGGCGCCATCACCATGATCGGCAGCCTGCAGGTCGGCATCGGCTGGGGCGCGGAGGGGCCGAAGTCGGGCTTCTTCCCGTTCTGGGTCGGGCTGATCATCGTGCTCGCCAGCGTCCGCAACTTCTGGCGTGCGCGCGAGGTCGCGCCGACGCGGCTGTTCGCCGAATGGAGCCAGATCGCCCAGGTGCGCAAGGTCGTCATCCCGATGGTGATCTACGTGGCGCTGGTGCCGTTCCTCGGCATCTACGTGTCGTCGACTCTGCTGATCGCGGGCTTCATGCGCTGGCTCGGCCGCTACGGGTGGCTGATGACTCTCGTCATCAGCATCGCGCTGCCGATCCTGATCTATTTCACGTTCGAGGACTGGTTCCTGGTGCCGTTGCCCAAGGGCCCGCTCGAGGACTGGCTCGGGCTCTAGAAGAAGAAGGTCGATGGAAGGTATTGGCGATCTGATCCACGGCTTCGGCATCGTCCTGAGCTGGACCAACTTCCTCTACATGCTGATCGGCATCACGCTCGGCGTGATCATCGGCGTGCTGCCGGGGCTGGGCGGCGCCAATGGCATCGCCATTTTGCTGCCGCTCACCTTCAGCATGCCGCCGACCTCGGCGATCATCCTGCTGTCGTGCATCTACTGGGGCGCGCTGTTCGGCGGCGCCATCACCTCGATCCTGTTCAATATTCCGGGCGAGCCGTGGAGCGTGGCCACGACATTCGACGGCCATCCGATGGCGCAGAAGGGCCAGGCCGGCGAGGCGCTGACGGCGGCCTTCAGCTCGTCGTTCGTCGGCGCGCTGTTCGCGGTGATCGTCATCACCCTGGCCGCGCCGCTGGTCGCCAAGTTCGCGCTCGAGTTCGGACCGGCCGAGAAGTTTTCCGTCTTCTTCCTCGCCTTCTGCAGCTTCATCGGCATGGGCAAGGAGCCGCCGGCGAAGACCGTCGCCGCCATGATGCTGGGCTTCGCGCTGGCCGCGGTCGGCACCGACACGGTGACCGGCGGCCTCAGGCTCACCTTCGGTTCGACCGAGTTGCTGAGCGGCTTCGACTTCCTGGTCGCCGTGATCGGCCTGTTCGGCATTGGCGAAATCCTCCTCACGATGGAGGAAGGCCTCTCCTTCAAAGGCAAGGCGACCGGCATCAACCCGGCCGTCGTCCTGCAGACCTGGAAGATCCTGCCGCGTTACTGGATGACGTCGCTGCGCTCCTGCATCATCGGCTGCTGGATGGGCATCACGCCGGCCGGCGCCACGCCCGCCTCGTTCATGAGCTACGGCATCGCCAAGCGCGCCTCCAAGGACGGCGACAAGTTCGGCACCGGCGAGATTGAGGGTGTGGTGGCGCCCGAGACTGCGGCCCATGCCGCCGGGACCTCCGCCCTGTTGCCGATGCTGGCCCTGGGCGTGCCGGGCTCGCCCACAGCGGCGGTGCTGCTGGGCGGCCTGCTGATCTGGGGCCTGCAGCCGGGCCCCCTGCTGTTCGTCGAGCAGAAGGACTTCGTCTGGGGCCTGATCGCCTCGATGTATCTCGGCAACGTCGTCGGATTGGCGGTCGTGCTGACCATGGTGCCGATGTTCGCCGCCATCCTGCGCGTGCCGTTCGGCATCATTGCGCCGATCATCCTGGTGATCTGCGCGATCGGTGCCTACACCGTGCACAACAACACCTTCGACGTGATCATGATGCTGGTGTTTGGCGTCGTCGGTTACTTCTTCAAGAAGTGCAACTACCCGCTGGCGCCGCTGGTCCTGGCGATCGTGCTGGGCGACAAGGCCGAGGAAGCCTTCCGCCAGTCCCTGCTGATCTCCAACGGCCACATCAACGTCTTCTGGTCGAGCCCCCTAGTCACCACGATCATGGCGCTGGGTCTGGTGGCGTTGTTCTGGGGTGGCATCTCCAAGGGCCTCAACAGGATCTTCGCCCGCCGCAGCAGCCGCACCGCCTAGCCCTTCCCGGTCACCACGGACCGGTTGCCGGTCCGTGGTATACCTAATAATGTATGCCCGAGGGGGAGGAGGAAGGCGCGTTCATGAGCGAACGTCTCATCGTGGCGCCGATCGGCAGCCGCGAGACTTTCAAGGACAAGGCCTATCAGGCCCTGCGCGACGTCATCGTGACGTCGGGCGTCTATCGCTCGCGCACCGATATCCGCCTCGATGAGCGCCAGCTGGCGCAGGATTTCGGCATCTCCCGCACCCCCGTCCGCGAGGCCATGGCCCAGCTCGAGCGCGAAGGCTTCGTCCGCTCGGTCCCCCGGCGCGGCATCTACGTGGTGCGCAAGACTAAGCATGAGGTGATTGAGATGATCACCGCCTGGGCCGCGCTCGAGAGCATGGCGGCCCGCCTGGTCACCCAGAACGCCAGCGACAACGACATCGCCGGGCTGCGCCGCATGTTCATGAAGTTCGACGGCACCACGCCGCACGCCAAGCTCGACGAATACTCGGAAGTGAACATCGCCTTCCATCAGACCATCATCGAGCTCTCGGGCAACCAGGTGCTGATCAAGCTGGCCGAGAACCTGTTCACCCACATGCGCATGATCCGCGGCCAGACGATCGGCGAGGACGACCGCGCCGACCGCTCGATCCACGACCACATGAACATCATCCAGGCGCTCGAGGCGCGCGACACCGAGCGCGCCGACGACCTGGTGCGCCAGCACGCGCTCGGCCTCGCCGAGCACGTTGCCAAGCACGTCGACTATCTGGACTGACTTTTCGGGAGAAAAAGCCATGGCCGAAGCTGCAACACTCAAGAAACCCGAAGCGGAAGGCGAAGAGCTGACCGACGGCTTCAATCTCATCATCGACGCCATGAAGCTGAATGGCATCGAGACCATCTACGGCGTGCCGGGCATTCCGATCACCGACTTCGGCCGCATGGCGCAGGCCGCGGGCATCCGCGTGCTGTCGTTCCGCCACGAGCAGAACGCCGGCTATGCCGCGGCGATCGCGGGCTTCCTCACCAAGAAGCCCGGCATCTGCCTCACCGTTTCGGCGCCGGGCTTCCTGAACGGCCTGACCGCGCTCGCACACGCCACGACCAACTGCTTCCCCATGATCCTGATCTCGGGCTCGTCGGAGCGCGAGATCGTCGACCTGCAGCAGGGCGACTACGAGGAGATGGACCAGCTCGCCGTTGCCAAGACGATGTGCAAGGCGGCCTATCGCGTGCTGCACGCGGCGGACATCGGCATCGGTTTGGCCCGCGCGATCCGCGCCGCCGTGTCGGGCCGTCCGGGCGGCGTCTATCTCGACCTGCCGGCCAAGCTGTTCGGCCAGGTGATGAATGCCGAGGCGGGCAAGAAATCGCTGGTGAAGGTGATCGACGCAGCACCTGCGCAGCTCCCCTCGCCCGCCTCGATCACCCGCGCACTCGACGTGCTGAAGAGCGCGAAGAAGCCGCTGATCATCCTCGGCAAGGGTGCGGCCTACGCGCAGGCCGACGACGCTATCAAGGCGCTGGTCGAGAAGTCGGGCGTGCCGTTCCTGCCGATGAGCATGGCCAAGGGCCTGCTGCCGGACACCCATCCGCAGTGCGCCGGCGCGGCGCGCTCGACGGTACTGAAGGACTCCGACGTCGTGATGATGATCGGCGCCCGCCTCAACTGGCTGCTCAGCCACGGCAAGGGCCGCGCCTGGGGCGATGCGCCGAAGAAGTTCATCCAGATCGACATCGAGCCCAAGGAGATGGACTCCAACGTCGAGATCGCCGCGCCCGTGGTCGGCGACATCGGCTCGTGCGTCGCAGCCCTTCTCGAGAGCATGGGCAGCAACTGGACCAAGGGACCGTCCGATTGGATGGGCGCCGTCACGGCCAAGCGCGAGGAGAACGTCACCAAGATGGCGCCGCGGCTGATGAACAACAACAACCCGATGGATTACCACGGCGCCTTAGGCGTTCTGCGGACTATCATCAAGGAGCGCCCCGATGCGATCCTGGTCAACGAGGGTGCCAACACTCTCGACCTGACGCGCGGCGTGATCGACATGTACAAGCCGCGCAAGCGGCTCGACGTCGGCACCTGGGGCGTGATGGGCATCGGCATGGGCCAGGCGATCGCCGCTGCTGTCGAGACCGGCAACAAGGTACTGGCGATCGAGGGCGACAGCGCGTTCGGCTTCTCCGGCATGGAGGTCGAGACGATCTGCCGCTACGACCTCCCGGTTTGCATCGTCGTGTTCAACAACGACGGCATCTATCGCGGCACCGACACCAACAAGGCGGGCAACGACCCGGCCACGACCGTGTTCGTGAAGGGCGCGCGCTACGACAAGATGATGGAGGCGTTCGGCGGCACCGGCGTCAACGCCACGACCCCCGACGAGCTGAAGCGCGCCGTCAACGCGGCGATGGATGGAGGCAAGCCCACGCTGATCAACGCGGTGATCGATCCGGCCGCCGGCAGCGAGAGCGGCCGCATCGGCAATCTCAATCCGCAATCCAAGCTGAAGAAAAAGTAAGAGGACCAAGATGGCGAAGAAGATCGCAAAGAAGGCCCAGGGCCGAAACACGTCGAAGGCCGCGGCCCCCAAGGTGAAGGCCAAGCTGGTGAAGAAGCCGGCGCTCAAGATCGTTGCCAAGAAGAGCAACGGCAACGTGCCGAAGATCTCGAAGAAGCCGTGGGGCCAGGACGGCAAAGCACTCCAGGGCGTGAAGATCCTCGACTTCACGCACGTCCAGTCGGGCCCGACCTGCACCCAGTTGCTGGCATGGTTCGGCGCCGACGTGATCAAGGTCGAGCGGCCGGGCCAGGGCGACATCACGCGTGGACAACTGGTCGACGTGCCGGGCGCGGACAGCCTCTATTTCACGATGCTGAACCACAACAAGCGCTCGATCACGCTCGATTCCAAGAGCAAGGAAGGCATGCGGGTGCTCGAGCGCCTGGTGAAGACCTGCGACGTGCTGGTCGAGAACTTCGCGCCCGGCGCGCTCGATCGCATGGGCCTCACCTGGGAGCGCATCCACGGCTGGAACCCGCGCATGATCGTCGCCTCGATCAAGGGCTTCGGTCCCGGCACCTACGAGGACTGCAAGGTCTACGAGAACATCGCCCAGTGCGCCGGCGGCTCGGCCTCGACCACTGGCTTCAATGACGGCCTGCCGCTGGTAACCGGCGCGCAGATCGGCGACAGCGGCACCGGCCTGCACCTCGCGCTCGGCATCGTCTGCGCCCTGATGCAGCGCAACCGTACCGGCCGTGGCCAGCGTGTGTTGGCGGCGATGCAGGACGGCGTGCTGAACCTCTGCCGCGTAAAACTGCGCGACCAGCAGCGGCTCAAGGCCGGCCCGCTCAAGGAGTATACGCAGTTCGGTCAGGGCATCCCGTTCGGCGAGGCGACACCGCGCGCCGGCAACGACTCGGGCGGCGGCCAGCCGGGCGTCATCCTGAAGTGCAAGGGCTGGGAGACCGATCCCAATGCCTACATCTACTTCATCACCCAGGCGCCGGTGTGGGAGAAGATCTGCGACGTGATCGGCGAGCCCGAGTGGAAGACCCATCCGGACTACGCCAAGCCGCCGGCCCGCCTGCCGCGGTTGAAGCAGATATTCGAGCGCATCGAGCAGTGGACCATGACCAAGACCAAGTTCGAGGTCATGGACATCTGCAACCCGCTCGACATTCCGGTCGGGCCGATCCTGTCGATGAAGGAGATCTCCGAGGACGAATCGCTGCGCAAGACCGGCACCGTCGTCGAGATCGACCATCCGACGCGAGGCACCTACCTCTCGGTCGGCAATCCGATCAAGCTCTCCGATTCGATCACCGAGGTGAAGCGCTCGCCGCTGCTGGGCGAGCATACCGACGAGATCCTGTCGAAGGTGCTGAAGTTCACGTCGCGCGAGATCGCCGAGATCAAGGGATCCGGCGCGACCGGCGAGGCCCCCAAGGCCCCCTCTCAAAAAGCCATGGCGGCGGAGTAACGACCCATGAGAATCGTGGTCCATGGACAGCAGGCCTTCGGTAAGGCCGTGCTGGAGGCGCTCCTCAAGCGCGGCGACGATGTCGTCGCCGTCTACGTCGCGCCCGAGAAGCCCGGCCAGAAGGCCGATCCTCTCAAGGAAGCGGCCCTTGCAGCCAAGCTGCCGGTCTACCAGCCGGCGTCCTACCGCAAGCCCGAGGTTCTGGAAGAGTTCAAGGCGCTGAAGCCCGACCTGCAGGTCATGGCCTTCGTGACCCTGTTCGTGCCCGAGGAATTCCTGAACGCCCCGACGCACGGCTCGATCCAGTACCACCCGTCGCTGCTGCCGGCCTATCGCGGCGCCAGCGCCATCAACTGGCCGATCATCCTCGGCGAGAAGGAAACCGGCCTGTCGATCTTCTGGCCCGACAACGGCCTCGACACCGGCGACGTGCTGCTCACCAAGACCACGCCGCTCAGCGCCAAGGACACGATGGGCACCCTCTACTTCGATCGCCTGTTCCCGATGGGCGTCGATGCCATGCTGGAATCGGTCGACCTGGTGAAGGCGGGCAAGGCGCCGCGCATCAAGCAGGACGAGTCGAAGGCCACTTACGAGGGCCGCGCCACCGCCGACATCGCCCGCATCGACTGGGGCAAGTCGTGGCGCCAGATCGATCCCCTGGTGCGCGGCTGCAATCCCGTGCCCGGCGCCTGGACGACGCTCGACGGCAAGACGCTGCAGATCTTCGACGTCACGCCGCTGCCGGCGAAGGACCCGAAAGGCATCGGCGGCAAGTACGGCGAGGTGGTCGCGGTCGAAGCCGACGGCTTTACCGTCGTCTGCCCCGACGGCCGCATCAAGGTCACCCGCGTCAAGCCGGCCGACGGCCCGAAGGTCGCCGCCAGCGACTGGGCGAAGGCCGCCAATCTCGCCGTCGGCGCGCGGTTCACATGAGACCCACTTCTTAATCACGCCTCCCTCCCCTTGGCGGAGTCCGCCAAGGGGAGGGAGGCGTCATACGCCGACGGAGGGGTCGGGAGGCGACATCGTGCGCAACACCCCTCCGTCGCCGTATGACGGCGCCACCTCCCCCGTGAACGGGGGAGGGGCAAGAAACTCAAAGAGAGGAAACCGTTCCAATGCCCGCGTCGCAGCACACCAATCCGAAGACCGACATCCAGATCGCGCAGGAGGCCAAGAAACGGCCGATCCTCGACATTGCCAAGGAGAAGCTCGGCATCGCCCCGGAGAACCTCGAGCCCTACGGCCACTACAAGGCCAAGATCTCGATGGACTTCATCAAGTCGCTGCAGAGCAAGCCGAACGGCAAGCTGATCCTGGTCTCGGCGATCTCGCCGACGCCGGCGGGCGAAGGCAAGACCACCACCACGGTCGGCCTGACCGACGCGCTGAACCACATCGGCAAGAAGGCGATGCTCTGCCTGCGCGAGCCCTCGCTCGGTCCGTCGTTCGGTATGAAGGGCGGCGCGGCCGGCGGTGGCTACGCCCAGGTCGTGCCGATGGAGGACATCAACCTCCACTTCACCGGCGACTTCCATGCGATCGGCGCGGCGCACAACCTGCTGTGCGCGCTGCTCGACAACCACATCTACTGGGGCAACAGCCTCGGCATCGACGGCCGCCGCGTCGCCATCCGCCGCGCGATCGACATGAACGATCGCTCGCTGCGCCAGATCGTGTCGTCGCTGGGTGGCGTCGCCAACGGCTTCCCGCGCGAGGACGGCTTCGACATTACCGTCGCCTCGGAGGTGATGGCGATCTTCTGCCTCGCCAAGGACCTCCAGGACCTCAAGGAGCGGCTGGGCAACATCATCGTCGCCTACACGCGCGACCGTAAGCCGGTGCGGGCCCGGGACATCAAGGCGCACGGCCCGATGGCGGTGCTGCTGAAGGACGCGCTGTCGCCCAACCTGGTGCAGACGCTGGAGGGCACGCCGGCCTTCATCCATGGCGGCCCGTTCGCCAACATCGCCCACGGCTGCAACTCGGTGCTGGCGACCACGACGGCGCTTAAGCTCGCCGACTACGTCGTCACCGAGGCCGGTTTCGGCGCGGACCTGGGCGGCGAGAAGTTCATCGACATCAAGTGCCGCAAGACCGGTCTCAAGCCGGACGCGGTCGTTCTGGTCGCCACCATCCGCGCGCTCAAGATGCATGGTGGCGTGAAGAAGGAAGATCTCAAGAGCGAGAACCTGAAGGCGCTCGAGGCCGGCATGTCGAACCTCAAGCGCCACGTCGAGAACGTGCGCAAGTTCGGCCTCGAGGCGGTGGTCTCGATCAACCGCTTCAGCGCCGACACCGACGCCGAGATCGCGCTCGTGAAGTCCGCCTGCGCCAAGCTGGGCGTCGAGGCCGTGATGGCCGATCACTGGGCCGAAGGCGGCAAGGGCGCGGCCGACGTGGCGCGCGCGGTCGTCAAGGTGGTCGAAGGCGGCAAGAGCAACCTCAAGCTGCTCTATCCCGATGACATGCCGCTCTACGACAAGATCCGCACCATCGCCAAGGAGATCTACGGCGCGGCCGACATCTCCGCGGCCAAGCCTGTGCGCGACCAGCTCGCCTCGTTCGAGGCGATGGGCTACGGCAAGGTGCCGGTCTGCATCGCCAAGACGCAGTACAGCTTCTCGACCAACCCGGACCTCAAGGGCGCGCCCGACGGCCACACCATCGCCGTGCGCGAGGTCCGGCTGTCGGCCGGTGCCGAGTTCGTCGTGGTGATCTGCGGCGAGATCATGACCATGCCCGGCCTGCCGCGCGTGCCGTCCGCCGACAGCATCGACATCGATGCCTCCGGCAAGATCGTCGGTCTGTTCTAGTCTTGCGCCGGGGGCGCGCCACTCCGGTGGCGCGTCTTCTCTAATCCGCCGCCGAGGCCTCGCGCTTGAGGCGTGCCTCGTGCACGATGTAGCCGCCGCGCGAGGAGCCTTCGAGAATCTTCTGCCGGATCCAGCCGCCCAAGGTGCGGCTCACGCTCTCGCGCGCCACGCCGGCCATCGCCGCGAGGTCGCTCTGGGTGACCTTGTGGCGGATGCGCACGCGGCCCGGCTCGACCTCCTCGCCGAGATGGCGGGCGAAGGCGAGCAACGCGCGGGCGACGCGGGCGCGTACCGTGAGGAAGGTCGACGCCCCCATCTCCTCGTCGGACTGGCGCAGCCGGGCGGCCAGCGTTATGACGATGTCGCGGTACAGTTCGGGATGCCGGTTCATGATGGCGGTGAAAGCGGCGCGGCTCACGAAGGTGAGCTCACAGTTGCGCACCGCCTGGACGGTGGCCGAGCGCGGCAGGCCGTCGATCATCGCGATCTCGCCCACCAGCTCGCCCGGCCCGAGCACCGCCAGGGTGCGCTGCTCACCGTTGGCCGAGGCGACCGAGACGGTGAGCACGCCGCGCTTCAGCCAGTAGCAGCCGTCGCCCGCGTCGCCGCGCTCGAACAGCGTCTGGCCCTCGCGCAGGGTGATGGTGCGCTCGCCGGCCAGCAGCCTGCCCGAGAGTTCGCTGGGCAGCCGGCCCAGCACGTTGTCCGGACGGATCCGTTCGCCCGTCGTCTCCAAACCGGTGGTCTCCAAGGACGTCAGACCTCCCCCTCTTCGCTCGAACAGAGGCCATTCGGCGAACCAAATAAAGTATCTTACGTGTGACAAACCGACTCGGGTCCTGTCCCGCAGCGCATCATAGTCACAGCATGGGCGGGGATGCCACTGAGGGGCAAAGCGGCAGGCAATCCGGGCGGGCGGAGCTGGTCCAGCGTATCACGGTCCTCCTTGGAGAGATCGAGGCGCTGGGCCAGCGGGCCGACGATGTGCCGTTACCCCTGCTGACCGAGATGCAAGCCATCCTCGAGAAGGCACGTCGGGTCCTCGAAGCCTGCACCTCGAGGAGGGCCGCCATGGCCGACGAAGGCGATCCCCAGCCCGACGTCGACCAGGAGACCCTGGAACGGATGTACCGCGCCCTCGGCGCGGGCCGCGCCGCGAAGCGATAGTCAAACTCCTCCCTATTCAGATGGGGAGGTGCGCGCGTCCTATGCGGGCGGAGGGGTCAAAAGCCCCACCGGGTCCATTGCCTCTGACCCCTTCGCCGCGGAATACCGCGGCACCTCCCCATAGGAATGGGGAGGGTTGGCCAAGTATTGTCGCGCCATGCCGAGCGTTACCGAGACGACGATCATCCCCTCACCGGCCGACAAGGTCTGGCCGTTGCTGCGCGATCCGGCGCTGGTGGCGTCGTGCATTCCGGGCGCCACGCTGTCGCCGGACCAGGGCGACGGCATGTGGCGCGGCTCGGTGCGGGTCAAGTTCGGGCCGACCGTTGCGGTGTTCCGCGGCGAGGCGAGCCTGGCCTTCGACGATGCGGCGAAGACTTGCACCATCGAGGGTCGGGGCATCGACGGCCGCGGCGCCTCGCGGGCGCTGGCGTCGGGCACAGTCAAGGTTTCAGGCAATGAAACGACGGAGCTCGCGGTCGACGGCAGCTTCTCGGTGAGCGGCCCGCTCGAGACCTTCGCCAACGCCGGCGGCATCCATGTCGCGCGCGCCCTGCTCGCGGAGTTCTCGGCCAACATCGCCAAGAAACTCGCCGAGCGGAGCCCTCCCGTTCCGCCCGTCGAGGCCGCGCCGCTTGCCGCGCCTCCAACCTCAACGGCACCATCGCCGCCTTCCGCACCCCCACGCGCCGCCGAGATCAGCGGCTTCGGTCTTTTGTGGCGGGTGTTTCTGTCATGGTTGCGAGGGACGCCGCGATGAGCAGCAAGCTTAAGGTTTCCGACATGCTGGCCCGCGCCTTCGCGGCCGAGGGCGTCGATCACCTGTTCACCCTGATGGGCGACGCCAACATGTACTGGTCGACGGCGATGGCCGAGCTGCCGGGCATGAAGGTCGTGCACGCCCGCCACGAGCACTGCGCGGTGGCGATGGCCGACGGCTATGCCCGCGCCACCGGCAAGGTCGGTGTCGCCTCGACCACCTGCGGCCCGGGCTTCACCCAGATCATGACCGCGCTCACCATCGCCGCGCGCGGCAACGTCCCGCTGGTGGGGTTCGCGGGCGATTCGCCGATCGCCGCGGCGTGGTACCTGCAGCAGATCGACATGGCGCCGTTCGCGCTGGCCTGCGGAGCGCACTACGTCACGGTCAAGCACATCGACCGCCTGCTCGACAGCGTGCGCGAGGCCTTCCTGGTGGCGCATCTCGAGCAGCGGCCGGTG
>DASXQC010000906.1:0-2172 GCA_036493235.1 Reyranella sp. | reverse complement strand
ATGGTGGTCTCGCTGCTCGCGTCCGACCCGATGAAGAACGATGCCTTCGGCAAGGAGCTGATCGGGCAGGTTTCAGAGATCTTCAACAAGTTCAGGGAGCAGACGGTCCAGCCGGTATTGAAGGAAGACGTGGCCGAGGTGCTGCGGCGCCGCTTTTTCAAGCCGGTCTCGGTCGCCGACCCGGAGGCTTTCCGGCCGCATGTCACCACAGCAGTCGCTAATATCGCGGAACTGGACGAGAACACCCGGAAGGACCGAAAGAGCGCAGAGGAGCGCTTTCTGCGTAGCTATCCATTCCACCCCGACCTAACCGACATCTTCTACGACCGGTGGGCGCAGCTCGACGGTTTTCAGCGAGCCCGTGGCATCCTGCGCACCTTCGCACTGGCGCTGCGCGATGCCGAGAAATGGGACACCTCACCGTTGGTCGGCCCGAATGTATTCCTGTCACCACCCGGCCAGGTCGCCATTGGCGAGGCGGCACGCGAATTGGCTGGGGTTGCCACAAGCGGGGTCACTGAAGGTGGTGGCAACCAATGGTCGGTGATCCTGGAAGGTGAGCTCGAGAAGGCGCGCGCCATCCAGTGAGCTGGACCCCGAAAATGAGACAGCTGGTTAAGGTGGAGCGCTGCCCCTAAAAAGCGCGGATCGCGCGGGGGCCGGACATGAAGCGGACACGAAAGAAGCACAACGCGGGGTTTAAGGCGAAGGTGGCGCTGGCCGCGGTCAAGGGCGACCGGACGATCGCCGAGCTGGCGAGTGAGTTCGGAGTTCATCCGAACCAGATCTACAACTGGAAGAAGCAGCTGCTGGATGGCGCGGCGAGCGTTTTCGAGGGCGGCGGGGCGGCGACGAAGGGCCTGGCCAGCGACGCGCAGGTCGATGCTCTGTACCGGCAGATCGGCCAGCTCAAGGTCGAAAACGATTTTTTGGCGCGAAGGCTCGGCAAATGAGCCGGGCCGAACGCCGTGCGCTGGTCGAGCGTGCGGATCCGGCGCTGCCAGTGACGCGGCAATGCCGGTTGTTGGCGGTATCGCGCGCTTCGGTCTACCGCCGGCCAGCCGAGGTCAGCGACGCCGACCGAGCGATCATGGCGCTGATCGATCGGCAGTATCTGGCCCGACCCTACTACGGCTCGCGCCGGATGGCGGCGTGGCTGGCGACGCAGGGGCATCGGGTCAACCGCAAGCGGGTCCGGCGGCTGATGCGTCTGATGGGGCTGGTGGCGATTTACCAGCGGCCGAACACGAGCAAGCCGGCGCCCGAGAGCAAGGTCTATCCGTACCTGCTCGGCGGCTTGCGGATCGAGCGAGCCAATCAGGTCTGGTGCGCCGACATCACCTATATCCCGATGGCCAAGGGCTTTCTTTACCTGGTGGTGGTCATGGACTGGGTGAGCCGTGCGGTATTGGCGTGGCGGCTGTCGAACACGCTCGGCGCCGAGTTTTGCGTCGAGGCTCTGGAGGAAGGCCTGGCCCAGTACGGCAGGCCCGAGATCTTCAACACGGACCAGGGTTGCCAGTTCACCAGCAACGACTTCACCGGCGTGCTCGAGCGCGGCGGGATCACGATCAGCATGGATGGCAAAGGCCGCTGCATGGACAACATCTTCGTCGAGCGGCTGTGGCGCAGCCTGAAATACGAGGAGGTCTACCTTCACGCTTACGCCAGCGTCGCCGAGGCGAAGGTCGGGATCGGCGCTTGGCTTCGCTTCTACAACGAGGAACGGCCGCATCAGAGCCTCGGCTACCGCACACCGCGGCAAATCTACCAGGAAGGCCTGTGGATATATGGACGATCGGCTTTGCCGACCGGCTGCGCTTCCCCCGCTTCCCGAGCAAGCTCGGAAAACGAGGAAATGCTCGCCTTCGCCCACATACCCACAGGCACCACAGCCGACAAAGGATTTGATATCGATGAGGTAAAAAGTAGACTTGTCGAACCAGCCGTCGCGCCGAATGCGAGCGGAGCCGACATCGAAACCGGCAGGGCTACACCTTAAGACGCGGCTCCCGCTGTTTCACGATCGGGGACCACCTCATAGAGCTGGATCAGATAGGCGTTGACCAGCACGAAGTCGCCGACCGTCATTTCGGCCGCGGCCACGCCTTCTCCTGCAAGGATCATCACTCCAACCAGCCCGCTCGCAATGATCGTGCCCTGACCGAGGTT
>DASXQC010000905.1:0-2648 GCA_036493235.1 Reyranella sp. | reverse complement strand
GAAGGCGACGCCCAAGCCCGCGGCCTTCAGCATTGGCAGGTCGTTGGCGCCGTCGCCGACCGTCAGTGCCTCGCCGATATGCAGGCCGCGCTCGACGCACAGGCGATCGAGGGTGGCGAGCTTGGCTTCCTTGCCGAGGATGGGCAGCTCGACCGCGCCGGCCAGGGTCCGGCCGTCGTGCTTCAGCGTGTTGGCCGCGTCGAGGTCGAAGCCGAGTGCCTTGCGGACCATCGCCGTGAAGTAGGTGAAGCCGCCCGACACCAGCGCGCAAGCGGCGCCATGCTTCTTCATGGTGGCAACGAGTGTGGCGCCGCCCGGCGTGTAGCGGATGCGCGTGGCGGCCTCGTCGAGCTTGCCGACCGGCAGGCTTTTCAGCAGCGCCACGCGCTCGTTGAGCGCGGCGGCGAAGTCGAGCTCGCCGTTCATGGCGCGGGCGGTGATGCCGGCGATCTTCTCGCGCAGGCCGAGGAAGTCGGCCAGTTCGTCGAGCATCTCGTTCTCGATCATGGTCGATTCCATGTCGGCGACCAGCAGCCGCTTGCGGCGGTTGATGGTCGGCAGCACGACCGCGTCGACGCCGGTTAGCGACATCGCCTTCGCTGGGCCCTCGAACGGGATCTCGCAAGCGATGCCGGGCGCCAGCCAGTCGGGCGTGCCGACCGAGCCGCGGTTGCTCCACAGGATCTCCGACGCGCGCTGCACGATCGTGTCGTCGAGCGCCCCGATCAGGACGAGGGTGTTCTTCACGCTCTGGCTCTAGCAAACTGGTGCCAGCATGGCCAAGCAAGTCATCGTCGTCACCGGACCGACCGCCTCGGGCAAGTCGGCGCTGGCGCTTGCCTTGGCCGAGCGCCGCGACGGCACGGTGATCAACGCCGATGCCATGCAGACCTACGACGCCTTCCCGATCCTGACGGCGCAGCCCACGCCTGACGAACGCGCGCGCGTGCCGCACCGGCTCTACGGGGTGCTGCCGCTCAGCGAGACCCTGTCGGCGGCACGCTGGCGCGACCTGGCATTAGCCGAAATTGCGGAAAATCCCGTGCCGATCCTGTGCGGCGGCTCGGGCCTGTATCTCAGAACCCTGATGCAGGGAATTTCCGCAATTCCGGCTATTGCTTCCGAGGTGCGCGACCAGGCGAACGCCGACTGGGAGGCGATGGGCGCCGAGGCTTTCCGCGTGCGCCTGTCCGAACGCGATCCCGAGATCGTCGAGCGGTTGAAGCCGGGCGACCGGCAGCGCCACGTGCGGGCATGGGAGGTGGTGCAATCGACCGGCCGGCCGCTCAGCGACTGGCAGAAGGAGAAGGCCGAGCCCGCGCCCTACCGGTTCAAGACTGTCCTGCTCGCGCCCGATCGTACCTGGCTTCGAGCGCGCATCGAGACGCGGTTCGACGTGATGCTGGAGCATGGCGTGCTGGAAGAGGTGCGTGCGGTGTTCGACCGCCGGCCCGATCCGACGGGACCGGGCCTGAAAGCGCATGGCGCCCCGGAACTCTTTCGCTATTTCCGCGAGGAGATTACGCTGGGTGAGGCACGGCAGATCGCGATCGACCACACGCGGCAATACGCCAAACGCCAGATGACGTGGTTCCGTCATCAGCTCACGCCAGATGTGGTGGCTAATCCCGCGACTGAGAAATTTTTGGACAAAATAGAGGTCTGAAACTTTACATTTCGGACCTCGGCCCCTATGTTCCGCGCCGCCGCAAACCGCCCGTTTGCGGCGCATTTGTCAGGGGAAGGAGAGTTGTCGCTATGAAGCCCGAGGAGTCCGCCACGACCGGCGCCGATCTGTTGGTGAAAGCCCTGATCGACGAGGAAGTCGAGGTCGTCTTCGGCTATCCCGGCGGCGCGGTCCTTCCGATCTACGATTCGATCTTCAAGCAGAACCAGCTGCGCCACATCCTCGTGCGCCACGAGCAGGCGGCCGTGCATGCGGCCGAGGGCTACGCGCGCTCGACCGGCAAGGTCGGCGTGGTGCTGGTGACCTCGGGCCCCGGCGCGACCAACGCCGTGACAGGCCTGACCGACGCGCTGATGGATTCGATCCCGATCGTCTGCCTGACCGGCCAGGTGCCGACCCACCTGATCGGCAACGACGCGTTCCAGGAGGCCGACACGACCGGCATCACGCGTCCCTGCACCAAGCACAATTACCTCGTGAAGTCGGTCGATGCGCTGGCGCGCACCGTCCACGAGGCTTTCTACGTGGCGCGTTCGGGCCGTCCCGGCCCGGTCGTGATCGACCTGCCGAAGGACGTGCTGATGAACAAGCACGAGTACTCGGCGCCGCAGAAGCCGGTCGAGCACAAGAGCTACAAGCCGGTCACCAAGCCCGACCGCAACCAGCTGCACCAGGTCGTCGAGCTGATGGCCAAGGCCAAGCGGCCTGTCTTCTACACCGGCGGCGGCGTGGTGAACTCCGGACCGAAGGCGAGCCAGCTGCTGACGCAACTCGTGCGCATGACCGGCTTCCCGATCACCAATACGCTGATGGGCCTGGGCTCGTTCCCGGCGTCGGATCCGCAGTTCCTCGGCATGCTCGGCATGCACGGGACGTACGAGGCGAACCTCGCCATGTACCACTGCGACTTGCTGATCAACATCGGCGCGCGCTTCGACGACCGCATCACCGGCAAGATCGC
>DASXQC010000904.1:0-9756 GCA_036493235.1 Reyranella sp. | reverse complement strand
CATGGCGTAGGCCGAGCGGATCTCGCCGTTGAGCAGCGGCTCCAGCCACTTCTTCTTCTGCTCGGGCGTGCCGACGCGCTCCAGCACCTCCATGTTGCCGGTATCGGGCGCCGAGCAGTTGAGCGACTCCGAGGCGAGCGGATACTTGCCGAGCTCGGCGGCGATGTAGGCGTAGTCGAGGTTGGTGAGCCCGCGACCGATCTCCGAGGTCGGCAGGAAGAAGTTCCACAGGCCCGCCTTCTTGGCCTTGTCCTTGGCCCCCTCCAGCAGCTCGAGCTGGCCGGGCGCCCACGACCAGCGATCCTTGCGGCCCTCGCCCAGCTTGAAGAACTCCTCGGTGATCGGCGCGACGTTCTCCTCGATGTGCTTCACCACCGCGTCGTAGAGCGGCTGCGCCTCCTTCGACATGGCGAGGTTGTTCAGCTCGGCCTCCTCGTCGGGGCGCGGCTTGCGGGGCGCGGGCTTGAGAGCGGCGGCGGGTGCGTTCATGGGGTGTCTCCTCTCTGCGGTCTGCAGGAGAGCCTAGACGAGAATTAGCGGAGACGACATCGGACCGTCAGCTCGGGTGGAAGAGGGATCACGAGGCACCGGCATGACTGTCCTTGATGTCGGAAAAGCGTTGCGGAACTGTGGCTTAGGAGACATTGTATTGCCCCTCGACCTCAGACTCACGCCCAAGTATATAAGCGTGTCCGAGATTGGCGTGCAGAGGAAGATCGCCTTGGACAGTGGCACCCTCATCAGTGCATTCAGCGAGGATCAGGTTGAACGCCTGACCGGCATCACAAAGTCGCAACTGCGGTATTGGGATCGCACGGGCTTCTTCACGCCGGCTTTTGGCGCAGAAAATCGCCGAGTGGCTCTCAGCCGGATCTATTCCTTTCGGGATGTGGCGTCTCTGCGTGTACTCAACATGCTGCGCAACTCGTACGGTATCCCGCTTCAACAGCTACGAAAGGTGGCGGTTGAACTAGGCCATCTCGCTGATGAAAAGTGGACAGCTACCTCGCTCTACGTCCTGAACCGGAAAGTAGTCTTCGCGGAGCCCAATACGCAGCGGCTACGGGAGATTCTGTTCAAGCAGTATGTGCTGCCTATTCCACTCAGGGTTGTAGTCGAGGATACGCGCGAGGCGGTGAAGCAGCTAGCGCGTCGTGACGACAAGGACATTGGCCAAATCAGGCGTAACCGGAATGTCAGTCATAACGCTCCTGTAGTTGCGGGAACGCGCATCCCTGTTCGCGTAGTACAAAGGTTCATTGACGCGGGCTATTCGAATAAAAAAATCCTAGATGAATACCCGTCGCTAACGCCAGCCGACCTTGAAGCTGTTCGGAAGCTAAAGGCTGCGTGAACGGAGACCGCCCTCTACTTCGTTTCCTGTTGGATGAAGGAGTGCCGGTCTCTGTAGGCCAGATCCTTCAGGAAGCAGGCCATGAGGTCATCTTCTTCAACTCGAGCGGCCTCTCGCCAGGTTCTCCAGACGCCGTCGTTTGCGCGGCCGCCGATGCGAGCAACGCGATTCTTGTCGCCCTTGATGGAGACATGAAGCGGCTTGCTCGAGGGATGGGTGTCAGTGGTGGTCGCTTCAAGGCATTGAGCTTGCTTAAGCTGGAATGTTTTGAACCAGATGCTGCAGCGCGGGTAAAGCTCGCGCTTTCTTTAGTAGAGCACGAGTGGAAGGTGTCGCCCGTTATCGAAGGCAAGCGGAGAATCTATATCGTCATCGGCGACGGAGTCATTCGGACTCATCGTTAGTGTTTCCTTCGATTCCTCGACCAGCGAATTCCGTCGCATTTTTCAATGGACCCATTGGCTAATCTGCCTTCGAAATTTTTGGGGGGCCTCAGGTGCCGCCTTTTCCTCGGCTTGGTTCAGGCCGTCGCTGTCGTCCACATCAGATGAACTGATCACTTCGATTGGCGGACGGCCACGAACGTAATCATCAGGAATTGTACCGGCCGCCTTCAGACCCGCCCTACACCGTCTGCAGAATCCTATCCTTCGTGATGTCCGGCGCCAGCGCCCGGTGCCAGTCGGCGTCGCGCGCGAAGACGTCCTCGCCGGCCTTGACAGTGTAGTAGCTGGTGCCGGTGCCGGCGGGCGGCCGGCCGGCTTCGACGTCCTTCACCGCCTCGCGCAGGAGCTTGCGGGCCTGGATGATCGCCTTGTCGGCGGGCCCCAGCATCTCGCGGCTGCGGTCGACGATCGGGCCCATGCTTTCCTGCAGGGCGCGGTCCTGCTGGTTGATGCCGTCGATGCCGCTGTAGCTCTCGGTCTTCTGCACCTGGCGGTCGAGGCCGTAGTTGTTCGACCGGTTCTGGAACGAGCGGAAGGTCGTCTGGTCGACATGCAGCGGGCCGTTGCCGAGATTGCGTTCGAGCCGGTCTTCCGCGGTCAGCGGGGCGTCGCCGGTGCTGTAGATCCAGTTGTAGACCATGCAGCTGTGGTCATCGATCGGCACCCAGATGTGGCCGGCATCGGTGCGCAATCCGCTTTCCGTGCGCGACGGGCGGATCTGGTGGAACGGCAGGATGAAGTGATAGGTCCGCACGTGGATCTGCGCCTCGCCGAGCGGCCGCACGCCGGCATAGAGATAGCCGTAGTCGGTGAGGTCGACGCGCAGGCTCGGCGCCTTGCCGCGCACGAACGGGTTCGACGGCTTGATGCCGCCGCGGGTCGAGCTGTCGGTCAGCAGCCGGTGCAGGATGGGCGCGTGGCTGGTGTCGATGCCGCCTTCGAGCGCCTGCAGCCAGTTGCACTGCTCGATGACCTTGGTGACGTTGCGCCGCTCCTGCGGCACCTGGGTCCAGGCGAATTTCGGCAGGGGCGGGATCTTGTCGGCCGGCCCGAGATAGGCCCAGACGATGCCGCCCAGCTCGCAGGTCGGGTAGGCGATCAGCCGGACCTTGTGCTTGAACTGATGCTCTTCGGGCTCGTTCAGCTGATCGACGCAGGCGCCGCTGACGTCGAACTTCCAGCCGTGATAGACGCAGCGCAGGCCGCACTCCTCGTTGCGCCCGAAATAGAGCGACACGCGGCGATGCGGGCAATATTCCTCGACCAGGCCGATGCGGCCCTCGGTGTCGCGGAAGGCGACGAGCTCCTCGCCCATCAGCCTGACGCGCACTGGCGCGCCGTCCGGCTCACCGATCTCGCTCGACAGGCAGGCGGGGACCCAATAGCGCCGCATCGCATTGCCCATCGGCGTTCCGGGGCCGGTGCGGGTGATCAGCTCGTTTTCTTCTTTCGAGAGCATGCGGTTTCTCCGGGGCTGAGGGGCCTGGACGAACGCTGAAGCACGCGCCGCGAGGATAGCCGATTTCCGTCGGCTGCGCTCGGCCGCTACGATGACGCCATGTCTGTCGCTGCGCCTGTCTCCCGCGGCCATGCCGGTCGCCTGTGGGCGGCGCTGGTGGCGGCGACGCTGCTGAACCTGCCGCTGGGATCGGTCTACGCCTTCAGCGTGCTCCTGCGCCCGCTCGAGCAGGACCTCGGCATCCCCCGTTCGGCGCTGTCGCTGGTGTTCGGCGTGGCGACGGCGGGATTCACCGTGGGCTCGGTCGCCGCGGCCTTCCTGTACCGCGCCGCGCCCGCGCCGATCCTGGTGTTCGCGAGCGCGCTGGTGGCCGCGGTTGGCGTCACGGTCGCGGCGATGGCACACGGCCTGCCGCAACTGCTGCTGGGCTACGGCGTCGTGTTCGGCACCGGCGGCGGCGTCGCCTACATCCTGCTGCAGCAGGGCGTGAACATGCTGGTCACGCGCCGGCGCGGGCTGGTGAACGGCTACATCGTCAGCCTCTATCCGATGGGCGCCATGATCGCGACGCCCGCCTTCCATGCCTGCAACGAAGCGTACGGCTGGCGCACCACACTCGCGGGCCTCGCCGCGGTGCTGCTGACCTGCGGTACCGCCGCGGCGCTGCTGGCCTGGCACAGCGGCGCGCGGCTCGCCGTGCCGGCAGGGGCGGGCCGGGCGGCGACGCGGCCGGCGCCGCTCGGCCTCACCTTCTTCAAGCTCTCGGCCACGTTCTTCCTCGCCGCCTCGGCCGGGCTGATGGTGCTGAGCCAGGCGCGCGAGATGATCGCCACCTATGGCGGCGCGACGGCGCTCGCGGTGGCCGCGACGACGGTCCTCACCGGCGCGATCGCGGCCGCGCGCATCGGCGGCGGCTGGCTGGTCGACCGCTTCGCCGTGCCGTACGTGATGTGCGCGGCGCACGCGCTGGCGCTGGGCGGCGGGCTGCTGCTGACGCTCTTCCCCGCGCCGGTCACGGCGGTGCTGGGGCTGGGCATGATCGGCGTCGGCTACGGCTTCGTCTCCGGCTCGACCGCCGGCGGCATCGGCCTCTACTGGCCCGCCGCCGACTACGGCCGCGTCGCCGGGCGCACCTACATCGCCTGGTGCCTGGCCGCGATCTGCCTGCCGGTGCTGGCCGGCTACCTGTTCGACGTCACGCGGAGCTACGGCTGGGCGATCCTGATCGCTGCTGGCGCCAACCTGACCGGCATGGCCACGGCGCTGACGATGCCGCGGCGCGAGAGATATTGACGCCGGCATCCGACGACCCGACGTCACTTACGGTCGGTTGCGCGCGCCGTGAGGCGCACGTGAGCGTCGCGGAACGTGGCGGCGCGGTCGTTTGACATTCCGGCGGCACGCTGCTTGCATTGTCGTGGATCATGCGTCGTAGAGTGCTTTTCGTTGCGTTGCCGGCCGCGTTGCTTGCGGGTCGTGCCCAGGCACAATCCCTCCCAGGAGCGCTCCCGCCGGGCATCCCGCTGGAGTTGGCCAGCTATTCCTCCCAGACCCTGAGCGGGACGGCAGCGCAGTTGTTCGCCGACAAGGCGGCTGCGCTTCTCCCGGATACCTTCCAGATCAAGGTCGCCGAGCAGCCGCCGACGATCCCCTTCGCCGCGATCGGCAAGGCGTCGGGGATGGCGTCCTACTATGCGCCGGCCTTCGCGGCGGACGAGCCCGTCCTCGGCCTGTCCGCCGTGCCGATGCTGGCCGCGAGCGTCGACGAGGCCGAGGCGCTGCTGCGCGTCGGCCGGCCGGCCTATGCCGCGGCCCTGGCGCGCCGCGGCCAGGTCCTGCTCAGCGTGGAGCCGTGGCGGCCGGCGGCCTTGTGGAGCACCTTCCGCCTGCGCTCGGCGGCCGATCTGCGCGGCGCCCGCTTCGCCCTGGACGGGATGCCCTATGTCGGCAGCGGATGGGCGGGGCTGTTCGTCCGGCTGGGCGCCCAGCGCGTCGCCTACGGCGAGGCCGAGCTGGTGCTGTCCGGCGGCTACACCTCGAGCGAGGCGCTGGCCCGCGAGTTCGCCTGCGTCACGGAAGTCTTCTTCGCCCAGCAGCTCACCGTCCTGACGGCGAGCCGGGAGATGTTCCGCTCCCTGTCCGACGCGCAGCGCGAGGCGCTCGTTGCCATCGGCCGGGCGACCGAAGCGGAGCTGTGGCGCGATATCAGGACGTTCATGCGCCGCGACCAGCAGGAGGTCGCCCGCCAGGGCGTCCTGGTTTCGACCGCGCCGCCGGCCGACCTCCTGGCCGCGCTGCGCGACGCAGCCGAGCCGGACGTCCGGCGCTGGGTCGATGCCATGGATGGGGAGGGCGGCGCAGAGGGCGCGACCCTCCTCGCCGACTATCGCCGCGCGATCGGGTTCTAAAGCACGATTGTCTTTGCTGGGAGCGCGGCGCCAAGTGGTGCGCCCCCGGCAACAAGAGACACCTCCAGCGTGAACGGCCGCCCGATCGCGGCCACAGCGCTGTCACCGCTTGATCACGCGTCAGGCCGGCAACCGGCTGACACCCTGACGGCGCCCATCTCCCCATTTGATCGGATGTCGATCCATGAAGCGCCGCAATCTCCTCGTGGCCGCCGGTTTGGTGTTTGCGTCCCGGTCGGCCGCCGCTTTTCCCGACCAGCCCATCCGCATCGTCGTTCCGTTCACGCCGGCGGGCGGGCCCGACATGATCGCCCGCTTCCTGGCAGAGGGCCTGTCGCCACGCCTGGGCCAGTCAGCCGTCGTCGAGAACATCCCCGGTGCGTCGGGGAACATCGGCAGCAACGTGGTGGCGAAGGCCAAGCCCGACGGCCACACGCTGATGCTGTCCGTCAACACGCTCGTCATGAATGCGAGCCTGTTCCAGAACCTGCCCTACGACCCGGTGCGGGATTTCGAGGCGATCACGCTGGCGGCCTGGGGCACGCTGGCCCTGGTCGCGCATCCCAGGCAACAGGTGCACACGGTCGCGGACTTCGTCGCGCTCGCCAAGCGCGCCGACAAGCCGCTCGCCTACGCCAGCCCGGGCGTCGGCACGCCGCATCATCTCGCGATGGAGTTCCTCCAATCGGAGACGGGCATCGCGCTGATGCACGTGCCCTACAAGGGCTCGGCCGGCGCGGTGCAGGATCTGCTCGGCGGCCAGATCGGTTTCATGTTCCTGCCGGTGCACATCGCGGCGACCTATGTGAAGAGCGGCCGGCTCGACGCCCTCGCCGTCGGCAGCGCCACCCGGAGCGCCGTGCTGCCCGAAGTCCCGACGCTGATCGAGCAGGGCGTGAAGGATGCCAACATCGACATGTGGTACGGCCTGTTCGCGCCCAAGGGGACGGATGCTTCGGTCGTCGCCCGCCTGAACGCCGAGTCGGTCGCCATCCTGCAGTCCGAGGAAGCACGCAGCTCGTTCGCCAAGCAGGGGCTGGTGGCGGCGCACTCGACGCCGGAGGAGTTCGCGCAGCTGGTCGCGCAAGACAACGAGCGCTGGCGCAAGCTGATCAAAAGGCGCGGCATCTCCGCGGACATGACCAGCCAGGCCAGCCAATGAGCCTTGCCGACGCCACTGCCATCGGCGAGGTGCTGGCCGGGCACGCCCGACAACGAGGCGAGGTGCCAGCGCTGGTGCCGGCGACGCGCGCGCCGGTGACGTTCGGCGCGCTCGGGCAACTGATCGACTCGCTTCAGGGACAGCTCGCGGCCGCCGGCATCGGCCCCGGCGCGCGCGTCGGCCTCGCCTTTCCGCGCGGGCTGGACGCGGCGATCCTCAGCCTCGGCGTGAGCAGCGCGGCGACCCTGGTGCCATTGAACATCGCGTTGCCGCCGGCCGAGCTGGTGCGCGAGCTGGCGCTCCTCAGGCTCCATGCCCTGGTCTTTCCCGATGGCGATGTGCCGGCGTGGGCGGGCGAGGATGCCGAGGCCGGGCTCTTCGCCGCGCGCGTCGACGGTGCGACCGTGACGCTGCGCCCGGTCCGTCCGGTCGCGCGGCCGCCGGCCAGCGACGTGGCCCGCCTCTATGCCGCGATCTTTCGGACCTCCGGCACGACCGGCGCCTCCAAGCGCGTGCCGGTCACCCATCGGAATCTGATCGAGATGGCGCGCAGGATGGAGCGCTGGATGGAGCTGACGCCGTCCGACCGGGCGGCCTGCATCATGCCCATCCACTACAATGCGGGCTTCAAGGCGACGCTGCTCTGCCCATTGATGATCGGCTGCAGTGTTGCCTTTTCCGAATCGAGCCTGCCGAAGGATTTCGCCAATGAGGTCGGCCTATTGCGCCCGACCTGGCTCACCGCGGCGCCGGCGTGGCTGCAATCGCTCGTCGATGTCGTGAAGCAGGAGCCGCACGGGCTACAGCATTCCCTGCGCTTCGTCCTGTCCACCGCATCGTATCTGCCCTCGGCGACGAAGGAGGCCGTGCGCGACCTGCTCGGCGTTCCGGTCGGCGAATTCTACGGGATGTGCGAAGCAGGCATGGTGACCAAGCCGGCGCTGGGCGCGGGCGATCTGTCGGCGGGCCAGATCCCGAAGGGCGAGCTGCTCCTGAAAGCAGACGACGGCCGCACCGCCGAGGCCGGAGAGCCGGGCGAGATCATGCTGGGGGGGCCGAGCGTGATGCCGGGCTATCTCGGTGACGATATCGAGGCGGCGCCGGCGGGCCTGACCGATGGCTGGCTTGCGACCGGCGATCTCGGTGTGCTCGACGCGCACGGCAACCTGAAGGTGATCGCCCGCAAGAAGGAGATCATCAATCGCGGCGGCGAGAAGGTCTCGCCTTACGACGTCGAGCGCGCCCTGCTGGCGCATCCCGCCGTGCGACAGGCGGCCGCCTTCCCGATCCCCCATGAACGCCTCGGCGAGTCGGTGTGCTCGGCGGTCACGCTGCATGACGGCGTGACAGCGAACTCGCGGGAGCTGCTGGATTTCCTCCAGGACCGGCTGGCGCCATTCCAGCGGCCGCGGTCCGTGCACCTGCTCGACGCGCTTCCGGTTGGCGCGACCGGCAAGATCTCGCGGCCGCTTCTGTCGAAGATGTTCTCGACGGCGGCGGTCAGCGGGCCGTTGCCCGACGCGCCGCTCGAGCTGCTGATCGCCGATGTCTGGCGCCGCAGCCTCAAGCGCGACGTGGTCGGGGCGGAGGAGGACTTCTTCGAGATCGGCGGCGATTCGCTGCTCGCCACGGAGATGCTGATGGAGCTGCAGACCATCGTGCGCCGGCCGATCAAGCCGTCGGACGTCGGCACGCGCCTCACGATCCGCGGCCTGGCGCAGTCCTTCGCCGAATCGGCTGCCGCCAAGGGCGAGGTCGGCTGCGTCGTGAAGGAGGGCGAGGGAACGCCGACCTTCCTGTGCCATGGCGACTTCCTTGGCTGGGGCTTCTATGGCTTTCGCTTTGCCGAGATGCTGAAGACGGCCGGGTCCGTCCATCTGCTGCATTCGCTTCTCGACGACCAGACCGGTGTCGATTCGATCGAGAAGATGGTCTCGCTCTACGTGCCGTACGTCGAGCGGGTGGCACCGTCCGGGCCGGTCAGGCTGATCGGCTACTGCCACGGCGGGCTCGCGGCGCTCGAGCTGGCGCGGCGCCTGGAGGCGGCGGGTCGGACTGTCGAGAAGATCGTGCTGCTCGACACCATCTCGCTCAATGCGCGCACGCCCTTGCGGATGGCCGAGCCGGTCGTGCGCCTGGCGGCAATGGCGGCGCCGGGCACGGCCGCGCGCAAGCTCGACCGCAGCGGGATGACGTCGCTATGGGTGCTGTCGACGCACCTGCTGTCGGGCGATCCCACCGTCGCCTTCCGGGTCGCGCGGACCCTCAAGAAGGGCTCGATGCGGGCCTGGGACGAATCGCAGCGCACCATCTACTACCGGGCGATGGCGAAGTTCGTCCCGACCGGCATCAAGGCCGACATCCTCTGCGTGGTGTGCGAGGACAGTGCCGCCCGGCCCGAATATGCCGTCGGTCCCTGGCACTCCATCGCTGGCAGCGTCGAGGCCCTCACCGTGCCCGGCAACCACGCCACCTGCATCAGCGACCACGCCGCCGCGCTGGCCGACCGCCTCAACGCAGCGATGTAGCGAGGCGGTTTACGCCTCGCCGTAGTGCACGCGGCGATAGGCCCGCGACGGGATCAGGTCGTCGATGTGGACGTCCCACAGCGTGCCGATGTTGGCGCCCTGATGCTCCTTGAACAGCGGCGCGAAGCGGCCGGGCTGCGTCACCGAGGCGCCGCGCAGACCGAAGCCGGTCGCGGCGGCGGCGAGATCGCCGCGACCGTGGATGGCCTCCTTGGCGGTGATGTTGTTGGCGCGGAACTTGTGCACCTCGGCGCCGTAGCCGCCGTCGTTCATGATGGCCATCAGCATGCGGATGCCCTGGCGGCGGACAGTCTCTAGCTCCTGCACGTGCATCATCAGGCTGCCGTCGCCCTCGACCAGCAGCACCTTGCCGTCGCCCTTGGCGGCGGCGATGCCGAT
>DASXQC010000903.1:0-9825 GCA_036493235.1 Reyranella sp. | reverse complement strand
GATGGCCGATATAGGCGATGTATCGGTCGCCCTGCTTGTGGATGGTGGGCTGGTAAGCCGAGCGCGCCTGCAGGTCGTTCCAGCCGACCAGCTTCATGTTGGAGGCTTCCGGCGGAGCGCCGATCTTCTGTTCCTGGGCGTGAGCCGCGCCAGCAATACCCACGAGAACGAGACCGATCCACAGCCCATGGTGTTTCATGGCGTTTTCTCCCTGACAGGCCGTCATCATAGGTCTTTGCCGGGAGCGCGCGCCAGCATCAGCGGCGCAACCCTTGGCACCCTCAAGCATTGCTCCCGCATGGACCCGTTCGAACGCGACCGTATCGACCGCATGAACCGCGAGGCCGAGCTCGAGAAGGCTCCGGACGACCCGGAGCAGCCGGCCGACCGGGGCGATGCCAAGCCCTTGATCGTGATGATCTGCGCCGCCCTGGCCGCGACCGTGATCGTGCTCGGCATCATGTGGGTGAACGACACGCGCCATCCCCAGGGCGGGGCGACCGCTATAGCCGAGGGGCCACAGCACTAGCTCCCCATCTCACGAGGCCTCACGACTTCGGCGCCGCGTTCGTCACCGCGCGGTGACTCACTTGTTCTGCATCCCCGCATTCAAAAGTTGCATTGGCGCTTCTTGACGCAAGTCGGGAGCGCTGTGCACGATTGGAATAACGCTCAACAGAAGCGTGCGGAGGTAACGGACCAATGATCAATCTCACCGTCAATGGTCAACAGAAGCAGGTGGATGTCGAGAACGACACGCCCCTGCTGTGGGTCATCCGCGAGCACTTGCAGATGACCGGGACGAAGTTCGGTTGCGGCGCCGGCTTGTGTGGCGCCTGTACGGTGCATCTCGACGGCACCGCAGTGCGTTCCTGCCAGACCGCGGCGAAGGACGCGGTGGGCAAGAAGATCACCACTATCGAGGGCTTGGGCGGCAACCATCCGCTGCAGGTCGCCTGGGTCGCCGAGCAGGTCCCGCAATGCGGTTACTGCCAGTCGGGCCAGATCATGCAGGCTGCCTCGCTGCTGTCGAAGAACAACGATCCGAGCAAGGCCGAGATCGTCGCCCACATGGACGGCAACCTCTGCCGCTGCATGACCTACGGTCGCATCCAGAAGGCGATCGTCCGCGCCGCCGCCGACATCCGCGCCAAGTCGGGAGCGTGACATGACCCACATCGAACGAAACACACTCCGCCGCCGCAGCTTCATCGTCGGCGCCTCCGCCACCGGCCTGGCCTTCGGCTATGTCGCGGCGACCAATATCAAGGACGCGCTCGCGGCCAACAGCTTCGGCCCGACCGCGTGGTACTCGATCGGCCCCTACGGCATCGTCACGGTGCAGGTCGCCAAGGCCGAGATGGGCCAGCACGTCTCCTCGGCGATGGCGCAGGTCGTGGCAGAGGAGCTCGAGGCCGACTGGAGCAAGGTGCGGATCGCGTTCCCCGACAACGATCCCAAGTTCGCCGATCCCGTGCTCGGCGCGATCCTCACCGGCGGCTCATGGTCGGTGCGCATGAACTTCGACACGATGAGTCGCGCCGGCGCCGCCGGCCGCATCACCTTGGTCGAGGCGGGCGCGGGCCTGCTGGGCGTGAAGCCCGAGCAATGCCGCGCCTCCAACGGCCAGGTGATCGACACCAAGAGCGGCAAGAAGATGAGCTACGCCAAGATCGTCGCCGACGGAAAGGCCAGCAAGGTCTGGACGCCCGACGAGCTGAAGGCGATCAAGCTCAAGACGCCCGACCAGTACAAGCTGGTCGGCGTGTCGGTGCCGCAGCTCGACATCCCGCCCAAGTCCAACGGCACGGCGAAGTACGGCATCGACACCATGGTGCCGGGCATGCTGTACGGCCGACCGGTGGTGCCGCCGGTGCGCTACGGCGCCAAGGTGACCAAGGTAGACGATGCCGACGCGAAGAAGATCAAGGGCTTCGTGAAGGCGGTCACTCTGGACGACAAGACCGGCACGACCACAGGCTGGGTGGTGGCGGTGGCCACGACCTACGAAGGCGCGAAAGCTGCGGCCAACGCGCTCAAGGTCGACTACGACAAAGGGCCGAACGCGACGACCAGCGACCAGACGATCATCGAGGAAGCGAAGAAGCTGCAGGCCGACGGCTCTTCCGGCCAGTTCTTCGTCGCCAGCGGCGACCCGGCGCAGGCGATCGCGGGCGCGACCAAGACGCTCGAGGCCGAGTACCTGACCTCGATCAACATCCACTGCCCGCTCGAGCCGATGAACGCCACGGCCTACGAGCAGGGCGGCGTGTGGCACGTCCACAGCGGCAACCAGTTCGCCACCCGCACCGGCGCGCTGGCGGCCGGCGCGCTGGGCGTCGATCCCAAGCACGTGGTGCTGCACCAGTACTTCCTGGGCGGCGGCTTCGGCCGCCGGCTCGACGGCGACATGGTGATCCCCGCGGTGCTGGCGGCGAAGGCGGTCGGCAAGCCGGTCAAGCTGATCTATGCCCGCGAAGACGACATGGCGATGGATTTCACCCGGCCGCTCACCTACCAGAAGGTCAAGGCGGGGCTGGACGCCGACGGGAAGCTGGTCGGCCTGCAGCACGACGTGGTGTGCGCCTGGCCGTCGGAGCGCTGGGGACCGGAGTTCCTCGCCGAATCAGCGGACAAGAAGGCGAAGCTCGACGCCTTCACCGTCAACGGCGCCGATTTCTGGTACTCCGTGCCCAACCATAAGGTGCGGGCGATCCTGAACAAGATGGCGCAGGCGGCGACGCCGCCGGGCCATCTGCGCTCGGTGGCGCCCGGTTGGACCTTCTGGGCGGTCGAAAGCATGATCGACGAACTGGCCCATGCCGCGGGCAAGGATCCGGTCGAGTACCGGCTCGCCATGCTCGACGGTGCGGGCGACAACAAGGGCGGGGCGACGCGGCTCGCCAATGCGCTGCGCACCGCGGCCGGCCGCGCCGGCTGGGGCACGACCCTGCCGAACAACACCGGCCTCGGCATCGCCTGCGTCTCCAGCCAGGAGCGCGCGACGGCGACCTGGACGGCGTGCGCCGCCGTGGTCGAGGTCAACCCGACCAGCGGCGCGTTCGAGGTGAAGAAGCTCACCGTGGCGATGGATCTCGGCACGGTGGTCAACCCCGACGGTGTGAAGGCGCAGGTCGAGGGCTCGACCCTGTGGGGCATGTCGCTCGCGTTGTTCGAGCAGGCGCCCTTGAAGAACGGCGCGCTGCAGGTCACCAACTTCGGCGACTACACGCCGCTGCGGATGAGCGAGATGCCGGAGCTCGACATCTCGATCATCGCCAACAACGACCCGCCCTCGGGCTGCGGCGAGCCCGCGGTCACGGTGGTGGCGCCCGCGATCGCCAACGCGATCTTCAACGCGGTTGGCGTTCGGGTGCGCAGCCTGCCGATCACCCAGGCCGCCGTGCGCAAGGAACTGCAGGCGAAGAAGACTTGAGTTCTTCTTCCACTGTCACTCTCCTCCTCTCCCGAGGGAGAGGCTGGGTGAAGGGGAATCGAAAAGGGCGGCCGACAGGCCGCCCTTCATCGTGAAGGGCGGCAACCGCGCGGCTTCGAGCCAATGAATGCATTTCAGAGCGAAGCGGTCACCGAAGGCGAGGCCTTGCAGAACCTCGTCCGCTACTACGCTGGCGACGGCAGTGCGGCGATTCGGGCGGCAGCACGCTTGTATCGTGAACGTACTTGTCGGCGGCTCGCCTTCGCGGGAATGGGCAGCTCGTACAGCGCGCCGTTCGCCGTTCTCGACGAGCTCGCCGCAGGCGGCATTCCAGCGGTCGCCGTGACGGCCGATAAGCTCGCGCAGGACCGATCGGTGCTCGTCACGCCGGATACGCTGGTTGTCGGAATATCCAAGTCAGGGGCCACACGAGAGCTTTTGGAGCTCATCGACGCCCTGCGGCCTGACACGGCGGCGATCTCCATCGTCAATCGGCTCGACAGCGATCTCGCGAAACGAAGCAGCGTCAGCCTTCCGATGAAGGCCGGCGCTGAAACGCAGATCGCCAGCAAGAGCTTCCTCTGTTCGGTCGCCGTCCTCAATCTGTTGGCCGCCGAGCTCACCGGCGCGTCGATGTCGGATCGTCTCGCGTCCCTCCAGGCCGTGGCGCTGTGGGCCGAGACCTATCTCGCGAAGGTCGCGACAGGAGAGAGCGAGCTGCCGGGCAGCATCGGGTCTTGCACGCACATGGACATCGTGGCGAGCGGCGCGTCGTTCAGCACGGCCTACAAGAGCGCTCTGGTGGCGCGCGAGGTGCCGCGAATTTTCGCATCCGCGATCGACTGTGCGGACTATGCCCATGGATGGGCCAAGACCATCGGGCCGGGATACCTCGGCGTCGTCCTGGCGCCGGAGTATCGCCCCCGGACCATCGAGGAACGGGCCGTGCGCCAGATTCTCGATCGCGGCGGCGAGGTCGTCCTGATCACGGGCAGTTCCGTGCCATCGGACGGACGCCTGGCGGTCCTTCGCCATCCCGCCGTGCCGGGCTCGGTGGCGCCGTTGGCGCAGGCTGTGATCCTCGACACCATGATCGGCGCCATGGCGAACGTACCCCGACCCTGATCGAGGTCGGCAACCGGCGGGGTCGTTCGGCGTTTAGTCGGCACCATCGGCAAGCCGACCACGTCGGGTCCATTGGGGGGCCACCATGAGCATCGCGCCGTGAAGCTGTTCGACAGCGTGCACGCCGCCTCGTCGGAGACGCGCCTGGTCCGCGCGGTGGCGTTCACCTTTATCGGCGCGGCGGCGATAGCGGCCCTGTATTTCGGCCAGGAAGTCCTGCTGCCGACCGCCGTCGCCATCTTCCTGGCGTTCATCCTCGGGCCGGCGACGTCGTGGCTGCGCCGGTTCGTGCCGCGGACCGTGGCGGTGGCGGTCATCGTCCTGCTGGCCGTCGCCATTCTTGGTTCGCTGACGATGCTGGTGACGTCGCAGCTCGCCGAGGTCGCCGGCAGCCTGCCGACCTACCAGACCAACCTCCAGCAGAAGATCAAGGACCTGCAGGGGCTGACCGAGGGCGAGGGGCCATTGTCGCGCTTCACCGCGATGATCGCCTCGCTCGCCAGCAACTTCACCGCGGAGGGGGGCGCCCAGGTGAAGGCCGGGGCGACGGCAGCGGCGCCGATCCCGGCGATCGTGCAGAGCGGCACCTCGGGCTTCGCCACGGTGGCGTCGTTCGCGCTTGCGCTGCTGCATCCGCTGCTGGCGGTCGGCATCGTGCTGATCCTCGTCGTCTTCATCCTGCTCGACCGCGACCACATCAGCGACCAGGTCGTGCGGCTGGTCGGCGGCAGCAACGTCCATGCGACGTCCGAGGCGCTGGAGGATGCGGCCGGCCGGGTCGCCCGCGTGCTGATGCTGCAGGTCGTGACGAATTTCGGATTCGCCGTCACCGTCGGCGTCGGCCTGTTCGCGATCGGCACGCCGAACCCGATCCTGTGGGGTCTGCTGGCCGGCATGCTGCGCTTCATCCCGTATGTCGGCGCATCCATCGGCGCGCTCCTGCCGACCCTGATCTCGTTCGCGGTCTTCCCGGGCTGGCTGCCGCCGCTGCTCGTGCTGGGCTGGATCATCGGCGTCGACATCGTCCTCGGGCAGATCGTCGAGCCGCTGATCTTCGGCGAGTCGACCGGCGTGACGCCGCTCGCGCTGATCCTGTCGGCGCTGTTCTGGGGCACGCTGTGGGGACCGGTCGGGTTGCTGCTGTCGACCCCGATCACGATCTGCCTGCTGGTGGTCGGCCAGCGCGTGCCCAATCTCGGCTTCCTGCACGTGCTGCTCGGTGACCAGCCGGCGCTGTTGCCCTATCAGCAGGTCTATCGCCGCCTCATCCGCCGCGCCCCGACCGAAGCCTCCGCGGTCGCGCTGGCCGAGATCGAGGAGAAGGGCGAGCAGCAGGGGCTCGACGACGCGCTGGGCCGCATGGTCGTGCTCGCGGAAGAAGACAGGGCCGCCGATCGGCTGTCCCAGGAGCAGGTCGACGCCATCGTCGACGGCACCGACCTCGTCATCGATTTCCTGGACGAAGCGGAGGACGAGGAGGAGCGGGAGGGCGAACCGGGTAAGCTGCAGCCGCCGTCGGCAAGCCCGCACGCTTCGCCGGCCCGCGACGGCGTGTTCGTCCGCTGCGTCGGTGGACGCGGCCAAATCGATGACGCCGCGGCCTCCGTGATCGCCTTCGGCCTCCGTCAGGCCGGACTGAACGCGCTGGGCACGCGCCACGCCAGGAGCGCGCCGGCGGTCGGCGCCGCTTCGTTCACCATCGACCTGATCTGCTATGCCTCCCATCCGTCCGAGGCGGTGCGCCGCTATACGGCGCGAAAGGCGCGGAGCGACGGCCACAGCGCCGTCCGTCATGCCGTCGTCGACTACGACGTCGCGCCGGTCCGCGCCTCGACCGCCGGCAAGCCGGAACGCAGCGACACCTTCGTCGGTGACCTCTCGACGATCGGCCGGCTGGTTTCCCAGACGGCTGCGGAGCTCTCGACCCTCGACAAGACGCTGTCGTCGCAGCGCTTCGAGTAGGACGGCCTCGAGGCCCTCTCCGCGCGCCTCACACGCGTAGGGAGAGGGAGCAAGATGTGTCCGCCCAGTCTGCGGCGGTGGCGCTATTTGCGATTCGTGAAGCGGGCGTTGCCCAGTCCGGTGCCGATGGTGAACACGCCCCAACGCTCGACGTCCTGCATGTTGGCCGCTTCGCTCAGGCCCTGCACGACAGCGTCGTTGTGGATCACGAACAGGGGTTCGTGGCCGTGGATGAGGGGCAACTTGCCGGCCAGCTCGCCCGACAGGCTGAAGTCCTGCTCTTCCCAGTCGCCCGGCAGGTTTTGCGCCCCTTTTTCGATTGTGCCCTCGGCCGTGATGATGCCCGGACAGCCGATCGCAATGAAGGGCGCCACGCGGAGCTTCTCCTCGTCCGCCTGCTTCATCAGCTTCTCGATCATCTCGGCCATGCGGGCGATCGCATCGTCACGGCTCGGATCGTCGTCCTTGTGACGCCACAGGGAGGATTTCCAGACCGCGGCCTTGGTGATGTCGCCCTTCTTCATCTTCAGCTCGATGACGCCGATGCGCAGGTTGGTGCCGCCGATATCGGCGGCGATGATGGCGTCGTGTCCGTCCAGTATCCACGAGGGCGCAAGCTCCAGGCCGCCGAGCAGGCCGGCTTCGTCGGGATGGTTGGTGATCGTGGTCATGTCGACCTCGAAGCCCCGATCCTTCAGGAGGATCAGGGTCCGTCCGACGGCGATCTTGCCGATATGGCTGCCGCTCAATCCGCCGCCGACCACGATGCGTTCCGTGTCCTTCCATTCGTCGACCTTCAGGAAGCGGGCGGTGACCGTGGCGAGCTCTCCGGCGAACTCTTCCACGGCGGTATGGATCAGGGCGGCCGCGATCGGATCGTCGCCCTCGAGGTATTTGTCGAGCTGCGATTTGGTGAGCTCCCAGGTCGGCGTATCGCCGAACGGGTCCTCGCGGTTGTCGGCAATGTCCTTGCGCCATTTGTCGAGGATGTCCCGGAACGCGCCCTTGCTGGCGCGGTCGCCCAGGAAGCCGTCGCCATCCTTGAGCTCCTCGTTGTAGGCGTCGACCACGACGTGCGGGAGGACCGGCCAACCGTGCTGGATGATCGCCGGCAGCCTGGGGTTCTTGTTTTTCGCCATCGTCCCTCCCGCGTGTAGCCGCACTTCAACGCGGCACCGCGTCGGCCGTTGCGCCGGCGGGCAGGCTCTTCGACCGCCAACTACGTGCCGAGGACCTGCGCCAAGCCAGATGTCCGGCGGTGCAGGAAGGGACAGGGGGAACGTGATGAAGGGCCGAGGGTTGTAGGTGGACCAGCCACGATGAGGGTTTCCATGACCAAGTCACTGTCGGTTGTCGGCTTGCTCCTCGCGGTTGACCTGGCGGGTTGTTCGGGATCCGGCAATGGGGGCGCGGCTGGCGCCGCCCCGACAGGCGAAGAAGACCTGAGCTTCGACATCGTCTTTCTTCCTTCTCTCCTCGCAGGAGGGAGAGGGTGTTGAGCGGAAAATCAAAAGGGCGGCCGAGAGGCCGACTTTTTCCGTTGACCGTCGCCCGTTGACGACTGCGCTTTCACGATCGCCGGATCGCCATGTGGTCGAGAAGCGCGTTGAGGCCGCGAGCCGTGCCTTCGTCCCAGGCGTGACTTTGCCAGCCGTAGCGTGCCGCGAGCTCCGGGAGGCCTCGGCTGGCGTCGAGCACGTCCGCCTCGATATCGGAGTCCTCCGACCAGTGGGAAGAACCGGCCCGACCGTCAACGTGGATGCGCCTTCCGTCCTTCAGCCATGCAACGAAGCCACCGGACCAGTTCTTGCTGGCTTCGCTGATCCAAGCTGCCTCAACCGCGGCGAGATCGTCGGCACGGAAACCGTGCCGCGCGGTGTCGAGGCGACACAGCACCTGTACGAAATGATCCAGATAGGTGCCATCCCCGTCGGCGCCCGGAGGGAGCGGCGCGCGACGAGCAGGTGGCGGCGTCGGTGGTCGAGAGGGCCGGCATGTCCTGGCCTGTCATGGCCGCAGCCGCGCATAGGTCAGGATGCCGACCACCAGCAGCACCGGAAACAGCACCGGCGGCACCAGCCAGTCCTTCCACTTCTTCATGACGGCTTCGCCGGCTGCGCATGATCGAGCGGGCTGAGGCGGAAGGGATGGCTGAAGGACAGGATGATCTCGGTCGATCGTGCGGACATGCCTCGCGCTCCAAGGACGAGGCCGTCGGCGCCTAGAAGGCCCGGCCGTTCAGCAGGGCGGTAACGTCGCGCTGCGCGACATCCTGCGCGAGGCCGTACTTGGCGGCGCGTTGCGTGGCGAGATCGTCGCTGTCCTTGAGGTCGGACAGTTCCTGCTCGCTGAACTTCCCCCACTTGCCGCGGATGTCGGCCAGCAGTGCGCGCTTCTGTACCGCCGCGGTCTGGCTGCTGGTGAGGGTCTGCATGCGGTTCGTCGCGGCAGCGGTCGTCGTCGCCGTCGTGGGCTTGTCGGTCATCTGGATTCTCTCCCGAGGGGGAATTGGTTGGCCGGGGTCGATCGACGATCGGGCGGCTCCTTCGACAAGTGGGACCTGGCAGCGTCAATGTAAGGCTTGGCCGCCGGCATTTATTCTGCCGGTCGAGCCGATTGCCGTGGACAGCAGGAGAATCCACGCGGCGATATTCGCGTCGTTGGCGGCGGCAGGCGAGTCATTGGGCTCGCGCTTTGCTCGCCTCCGTCACTGCCATTGCCATCCGGCGCGAGTGATTCGGAACGCGGACCGGCGCGGAGCTTCCGGCCGGCTGCGCCCGGTCGAACCGGCTCAAGGCGATGCGGCCGCCTGCGGGATCTTCGTGCGACGTATTCCAGCGAATGCGAACGTTGCTCCACCTCCCTGCGAATGCCTTGGCTGGCGGTCCGTGCGAGGTCGTGATCGTCGATCCCATCGAGCTCACGGCGGCACTTATCGTCGACGCCTTGCAGAGCCTCGGCGGGCCTTCCAAGGTGCCGGCATGAAGTCCTGGAAGGAGTCACGAGCGGCCGGCGATCGGCGTGTTGCTGTGCTCCAGCAAGGACGAGGAGGTGGTGGAATATGCGCTCAGCCGCACCCTTTCGCCGGCGCTGATCGCCGAATACCGGACCCGGCTTCCCGACAAGAAGCTCCTGCAGGCCAAGCTGCACGAATTCTATCGCCAGAACGCGTCGGATGGGGACGGGGCATGAGCTTCCCGCGCTATCCCGCCTACATGACCTCAAGCAGGTTTGTGTTGTCCCACTAGAAGGCTCATTCGTCTTCCTCATCGCCATTGTCCCATTCCAGCGGATCGTAATCG
>DASXQC010000902.1:0-2208 GCA_036493235.1 Reyranella sp. | reverse complement strand
CCGGGCGCTGAAGGGCCTGCCGCAGGACCGCATCCGCTTCCATCTCTGCTGGGGCAGCTGGCACGGCCCGCACATGACCGACATCCCGATGAAGGAGATCATCGGCCTGATGCTCAAGATCAACGCCGGCGCCTATTCGTTCGAGGCCGGCAACGTTCGCCACGAGCACGAATGGTCGGTGTGGAAGGACACGAAGCTGCCCGACGACAAGCTGATCCTGCCAGGCGTCGTCAGCCATGCCACCAACGTGGTCGAGCATCCCGAGCTGGTCGCCGAACGCATCGGCCGCTTCGCCAAGCTGGTCGGCAAGGAGCGGGTGATCGCCTCCAGCGACTGCGGTCTCGGCGGCCGCGTCTACGGCGACATCGCCTGGGCCAAGCTCGAGACCCTGGCGCAAGGGGCGGCGATCGCCAGCAAACAGCTGTAGCGAGAATTTCTGCGGTTGCCCGCGTGGCCGATCGAAGGCACTTTCGTCGGATCATTCGGGTGCCATCGAATGGCGACTGACAGGAACCGGGCCAGGCCCGGAGTGGTCAGTGGGGGACTGGCCGTCTTGTTGGGCGTGACCGCGCTGGTCCTTTGGACGAGCCGCGACTACGTCGCCGTGCAATTCGCGTCCTCCTACGGATTGACGATCGGTCTGTGGATCCAGAACGACTCGGACCGTCCTCGTCTGGAGCGCGCCCTGGCATCGTTGACGGTGCCGGATGACGTGAACGCGTCCTATGCGTTCGATCGCAACAGCTCGCGGCGCAGCCAGATCGAGGTCTCCGCCCGCACGCGCGCAAGAGCGGTCGCGGCCGCGCGCGACCTGGGCGACCTCGTTGCCAAGGCCTATGACTCCGCGGGCGAAACCCGGCTCGATATCCGCGTGCCCAGCCGGGCCTATCCCGAGGACAACGGTACAACCACCAAGGTGCGAGCCGCGCTCACCTACGGTGCGCCAGTGTTGGGTCTGCTGGCAATTGGTCTGTTCGTGATGGCCTGGCGCCAGGGTCGCCGTGCCGGCGTGATTTCAATTCCTCCCGGCTCGGGCTTCCTGGTCGCCGCTATCGCCGCCTTCTGGATCGGCGTGCTTGTCCTGCCGGGATGGCTCTTCATGGCGGTGTTCGCCATGATGATCCCGACCTCCATTGCCGGCGTGATCGTCTACAAGATGAGTGAGGTGAGGCGGGCCAACCGCTGGCCATCGGCGCCGGGCAGGATTGTCGGCTGCAAGACGCGCAAGGTGCGCACCAAGCAGAGCGGCGGAGCGCCGTCGGTCGGCAACGTCCCCGACATCACCTACACCTACACTGTCGACGGCGTGGAGCATCGCGGCAAGCGCGTCAGCATCGGTGAGATCAAGCCCGACAGCCCCGAGGTCGAGGCCATCCTCGAACGCTACCAGGTCGGCCGTACCGGGCCGGTCTTCTATAACCCGGCCAAGCCGGACGAAGCCGTGCTCGAGCGCGATCCGCCCGCGAGTCCCGGGGTGATGTACGCCATTGCCGGTGGTTTGGTGCTGGGCGGACTGGTGGTCGTGTTCGGCTTCACCCGGGCGAGCGATGTCATCGCCTGGCTGCAGCCGCACTTCCCGCCAGGTGCGGTCGTGCATGCCTTCCTGTTCTTCGTGGCCTGCGGCTTTGTCGCCTCGGTCTCGGTAATTTCCAACCTTGCCGAGACACGGGCTGCATCGCGCTGGCCGACCGCGCAGGGCACCGTGCTCTCGAGCCGAGCCGAGTCCCGGCGCATCCTCGCGCAGACCGCCGGCAGCCAGGCGACGACGGTGTGGTCGCCGCTGGTCGAGTACAGCTACCGCGTCGGCGAGCGCAGCTATCATGGTTCGCGCGTGGCTTTCGGCCCCGAGGTCGCCGGCGCCCGCGATCTCGCCGAGCAGACCGTGCAGCGTTATCCGGCGGGCGCGACGGTGAGCGTGCACTACGATCCGTCCAATCCCTCGCACGCGACCCTGGAGACGGCCATGGCCTTCCGCTGGGTCGCCCTGCTGGTTCCGGTCGGCTTCTTCGCGGTGGCGCTGTTCTTCTCCGGCCGGCTTTAGGCCCTCATCCGCTCGTCGGCCATCTCGCGGAGCTTGTTGCGCTGGATCTTGAAGCCGTTGGGCGAGGGCGTCTTGGGGAAGTCGTCGATGGCGAAGACGCGCGCCGGCACCTTGTAGTTGGCGAGGCCGTGCTTGCAGTGGGCGATCACCGCGGCCTCGTCGAGCGC
>DASXQC010000901.1:0-3344 GCA_036493235.1 Reyranella sp. | reverse complement strand
GGAAACGGCTGGCTGTCGAACGCGTTGATCGGCGCGTTCGTGCCGCCGGCGATCTTGCGCGCGGTCTGGTAGCCGAGATAGCTCATCATCGCCACGCCCGAGCCGTTGCAGGCCATCAGGTAGTGCATGCCCTGCTCCATGCCCATGTGCGGCAGGAAGTCGAAGGCGAAGGCGACGTTGCCGGTCCAGGCGTGGGTGACCTTCACACCTTTGAGCTGCGGCCAGCGCTCCAGCATGTAGCCGTGCAGCACCGGCGCGCTGACCTCGGGCGTCACCTGGGTGAAGCGGGCACGGCCGCCGAAGATCACCCGCTTGAAGTCGGGCGACTGGCGGTAATAGCAGAGCACCCGCTTGGTATCGCTCACCACTCGGTTCTTCGGGATCAGGCTGCGCACCAGATCCTCCGGCAATTCCTCGGTCGCAATGATGTGGCTGGCGACCGGTACCAGCTTGCGCCGCAACGTCGGCGTCAGCTCTGTCGTGTAGCCGTTGGTCGCGATCACGACCTCTTTCGCCTCGATCGGGCCCTTGCTGGTGAGGACGAGAAAGCCGCCGGGCTTGCGCTCGATCTTCTCGGCATCGCACTGCGCGCAAAGCTTGGCGCCGGCGCGGTGCGCCGCCTTCAGGAGGCCGCCGTAGTACAGCGCCGGATGGAGCTGGCCGGTCCGCTCCACCACCATGCCGCCGTAGTAATAGTCGGACGCGATCTCCTCGCGCTGCTGCTCGCGCGGGATCATGTAGGTGCCGAGCCCGGCCGTCGTGTTGTAGGTGCCGACCTTGGCCGACTGCTCCTGGAAATGGCGCGGCGTGTAGGCGCCGCTGAAGCGGCCATTCATGCGCCAGTGGCATTCGATGCCCTCGCGCTGGATCACCGTCTCGACCTGGGCCAGGGAATCGGCGGCATCGGCCAGCATGCGCTGCATGATCTTCTTCCAAGCCTCGGAATCGCCGCCGACGCCCTTGCCGGAAAAGCCCTTGCCCATGGTCGTGCCGCCGCTGACGCCGCCGCCGTTGCGGGTCGAGGCGCCGACACCGAAATCGCCGCGCTCCAGGACCGTCACGTCGACGCCCGAGCGGCCGAGCTCGAGCGCCGTCGACAGGCCGCCATAGCCCGCGCCGATCACCAGCACGTCGGTCTTCAGCGGCGGATCCTGGCTCAGCTCGTTGTTGGGATGCCACCATTCCCACCACCACGGCATCGCCTTGAAGTCCTTGTGGAACACGCTGTCAGCCATGGTTCTCCTCTTAACGCGCGCTGCCCTGCAGCCCGCGCCCGAAACGACCGATCAGTACGAGCACGATCGAGACCAGCAGGATCTGCATCACAGACACCGCGGCGATCGTGGGATCGATCTCCATCATGATGTTATCGAACATCTTCTTGGGCAGAGTCATGTTCGGCCCGGCCAGGAAGAGCGCGACGACGAGCTCGTCGAACGAAGAGATGAACGCCAGCAGTCCGGCCGAGACCAGGCTCGGCCGCAGCAGCGGCAGCGTGACTCGCAGCAGGGTCTGCAGACGGCTGGCGCCCAGCCCCTCTGCTGCCTGCTCCAGTGTACGGTCGAAGTCGCGCAGGCCGGCGACCGTGACCAGCACCACAAACGGCAGAGCCAGCACGGTGTGGGCGGCGACCAGCCCGTACCATTCACCGATCAGCTTCAGCTTGGCGAACAGCCCGTACAAGCCAACCGACAGGATGATGGTTGGCACGACCAGCGGCGCCAGCGCGATCCGATCGACAATCAGGCGGCCGGCGAAGCGGCCGCGCGCCAGGGCGAAGGCGAGCGGCACACCCAGCGCGAGCGCGAGTACGGCTGTCGCAGCGCCGATATAGAGCGAGCGCACAGTGGCATCGATCCATTGCGGATCGTCGAGGTAGCGTTCGTACCACTGCAGGCTGAAGCCGGGCGGCGGGAACTGCATGTAGAGCGCCGAGCTGAACGAGATCGGGAAGACCACGACCAGCGGCAACATCAGGAAGATGTAGATCGCCGTGCAGGCGGTGATCAGCAGGCGCCGGCTCATCTCGCCTCCTGCTGCCGGGTGAAGAGCTGGGCCAGGCTGTAGACGCCGAGCGTCAGGGCCAACAGCACGGCAGACAGCGCGGCGGCGAACGGCCAGTTCAGCGTCTGGTGGATCTGCTGTTCGATCAGCACGGCCAGCATCATCACCTTGCCGCCGCCCAGCAGCGCCGGGGTGATGAAGAAGCCGAGCGACAGCACGAAGACGATGGTCGCGCCGGCGAAGATGCCAGGCAGAGTGAGCGGCAGGTACACGCGCCAGAAGATGCGCCAGTTCGAGGCGCCGAGGCCTTGTGCCGCCGCGACCAGCGCCGGGTCGAGCCGGCGCACGGCACCGTAGATCGGCAGCACCATGTAGGGCAGCAGGACGTGCACCATGCCGATCAGAACGCCGGCGAAATTGTTGAGCAGCGGCAGCGGGTCAGTGATCAGGCCGATGTCGATCAGCCAGCGATTGAACACGCCGTTGCGGCCGAGCAGCACCATCCAGGCATAAGTGCGCACCAGCACCGAGGTCCAGAGCGGCAGCAGCACGCATATGAAGCCGAGCGTCGCCCAGACGGGCGAGGTGGTGGCGATCAGGAAGCCCAGCGGATAGCCCAGGAGCAGGCAGATCGCGGTGACGAAGACGGCGATCTCGAAGGTGTTCCAGAACACCTCGAGATAGAGCCCCTCGCCCAGCGCCTTGGCATACCAGTCGAGCGTGCCACCCTCGACGCTGAAGCCCAGCATGCGCACGACCGGAAACAGGAAGAAGCAGAACAGCAAGACCAGCGCGGGGAGTGCCGGGAGGAAGCCGCGAGAGCTCATGATACTACCCTGCTCGCTCCAACACCTGTGTCATCCCGAGCGTAGCGAGGGATCTATGGCAGCAGATGATCATAGATCCCTCGCTACGCCCGGGATGACACAGTGTGGGTGACGACAGCAGCTAGAACACATGAATCGACTCCGGCTCGATGCCGGTGCTGATGCGGCTGCCGGTCGCCGGCAACGGGCCGGCCACGGGCAGGCGCACGATCAGTTCCAACCCATCGTCGCAGGCGAGCCGGAGCTTGAGTGAGGAGCCGAGATAGACCGCCTCCTTCACCTCGCCGTTGAAGCCGTTGACCCCGCCGCGGGCGAAGCGCTCGGGCCGCATCAGCACGCCGACCCGGCTGCCGACCGAGGCCGGATGGGTAATCAGCAGGCGGCGACCGGACTCGAGCGTCACCGATCCCACTTCCGTGACAGTGCCGTGGAAGATGTTGCTCTCACCCACGAAGTCGGCGACGAAATCGTTGGCCGGCCGCTCGTAGATCTCGGTCGTGCCCGCGACCTGCT
>DASXQC010000900.1:0-3335 GCA_036493235.1 Reyranella sp. | reverse complement strand
CCGTGGCCTTGTTCGGCGCCGAGCCGTGCACCGCGCGGCAGCTCAGCAGCAAGGTCGTGCCCGGGCCGCCGGTGATCCTGCGGATCCTGTCGTCGGTCAGCCAGCCGAGATCCTTCTCCTTGATCTTGACCACGAAGTTGCTGTCCTCGTCGTACATCGAGAACAGTGGGCCGGCGTGGCTGCCTTCGGCGACGGTCAATGGCCCCTGGTCGGGCGTGCAGCCGTCGATGTAGATGCCGATCGTCACCGGGCTGTAGTCGGTGTGCGGCCAGGCGGGAATGTCCTGGTGCCAGCCGAACCCTTGAGTGCCCTTGCCCGATTTAACATTGAGCTTGGCGTGGTGGAACTTCACGTCCGGCCCGACCACGTCGGCCGCGAGGTCGGTCATCACCCGGTCGGTCATGAATTCCCAGAACACCGGATGCTGGTCCTGCGGGCTGCTGATGCGGTGCAGCCGCGGATCGCTCGCGCTGTGGCCTTCCTCGAGGATGTAGATGCTGTCGGTCTCGCGGATCGCGCGGCTGCGCTCGAGCAGCTCGGCCATCGCCGCGCGCAGGCGGGCGAGCCATGGCTCGGGCACATAGTCGGGCAGGACGAGATAGCCTTCGTCGAAGAACTGCTGGCGCTGTGCCGCGGTCAGGACGTTGGTCGGATGCTGCAGCACGTCTTGCGGCTTCATGGCGTCCTCCGTGTCGTCGGGTTTGGACGTGATTGTGCCTAGCGCTTGGCGTCCGCCGCAATGGCCACCGCGAGCGCATCGAGCGGCGCACCATATCGCTGGCCGGCTTCTTCCTCCGTCATCGCCGAGCGGATGAAGCGCATCGACAGGCAGCCCATCACGCGTTCGCCGTCGCGGATCGCCACGCCGATGCCTTGCAGGCGGCCGCTGCGCGGCAGGACGGTGAAGGAATGGCCGTCGCGCCGGATCCGGGCGAAGGTGGCGGCGAGCTTGGCATCGGCCTTCACGCCGAGATGGTGCAGGACGGCGCGCCGCTCCTCGGCCGGACAGAAGGCGAGCCAGGCGCGTCCGAGCGCACTCGACAGGATCGGGCTCCTCTTCTGCAGCGCACTGCGCTCGAACGACATTGGGCTCTCGACCGCCGTCGAATGGCGGATGGTGATGGCGCGATCGCTGATCGTGCCGAGATAGAGCGGCCAGCCGTAGCGCTTGGTGAAGCGACTCATGTGCGGCGCCGCCACGTCGATCAGGTGGTCGACGAAGCGGATGCCCTGCGCGAGCCCCAGTACCTTGTCGGTCAGCCGATAGCCCGCCTCGCGCGAGATGCGCGTGGCGTAGCCCAGCTCGACCAGCGTCTGCAGGAGCCGCACGACCGTCGGGCGCGGCAGTTCGGTCTCGTCGGCCAGCACCGCGACGGTCCCACGCGGGCGGCGGCTCAGCGCCTCCATGACGGCGAAACTGCGGCCTACCGGCTCGATCATGGAAAGACGCTATTCCGTAATACGAACTTTGTCGACGGACCACAGGAAATCGAGGCTGTGTCGGCCTATTCTAAGGACAAGCAAGACAGAGGAAGCATGCTCGGCCGTCGTCATTTCGTTGGAGCTATCGGCGCTGCAGGCATCGCCGCACCGTTTATTGCCCCGCCCGCTGCTCGCGCTCAGGCGTGGCCGCCGAGCCGCGTGACCGTGGTCGTGCCGTTCCCGGCCGGCGCCGCGACCGATCTTGGCGCGCGTCTCTATGCCGAGCAGCTTTCGCAGATGTGGCACCAGCCGGTCGTGGTCGACAACCGTGGCGGCGGCAACGGCATTCCGGCCGCCGAATCGGTGGCGCGCGCCAAGCCCGACGGCCTCACCATCTTCGCCACCTCGGCGATGACCCAGGCGGTCAATCCGGCGCTGTACGAGAAGCTGCCGTACGATCCGATAGTAGACTTCGAGCCGATCACCCGCATGGGCACTTCGCCGTTCGTGCTGTTGGTCGATGCCAAGAGCCCGATCAACAGCGCGGCTGAGCTGACGGCGAAGCTGAAGGCGTCGCCGGGCAAGAACAATTTCGGCGCGGGCGCGCTGCCGGCGCGCGTCGCGTCCGAGCTCTACAAGATGGAGGCCGGCGTCGAGGCGGTCTATGTCGGCTACAAGAGCAACCCGCAGGCGATCCCCGACCTGCAGAGCGGGCTCCTGTCCTTCATGATGATCGACACGGTGAACGCCAAGATCGCCATCGACCGCGGCGCGCTGAAGGGCCTGTTCGTGACCGACACCGAACGCTATTCGCAGTTGCCCGACCTGCCGACGGCGAAGGAGGCCGGCATGCCGGGCGTCCTGCTCACCACCTGGACCGGCTACTACGTGCCGAAGGGCACGCCCGCGGATATCGTCCAGAAGATCAATACCGATATCCGCAAGGTGGCCGAGATACCGGAAGTCAGGGTGCGGCTCGATCAATCGGGCTGGTCGCCCAAGCTCATGAGCCCCGCCGAGTTCACCGCCTTCACCCGCTCCGAGAAAGAGCGCTGGGGCGACATCGTCCACCGTGCCAACATCAAGCTCGAGTAGGAGACAGTCATGGAAGGATCGCTCCGCGGCAACAAGGGCCCCCGCATTCGTCACGTGGCCGACGACAGCGCGCCCTACGAGACTATCACCGTCGACAAGCTGACGCCGGTGATCGGCGCAGAGCTGGTCGGCATCGACCTGTCGCAGCCTCTCTCCAACCGCCAGCAGGACGAGGTGCATCGCGCGCTGGCCGAGAACTGCGTGATCTTCTTCCGCGACCAGCACATCACGCTCGACCAGCACGTCGCATTCGGCCGGATGTTCGGCGACCTGCACGTCCATCCCGCCGCGCCGCACGAGGAAGGCCGGCCGGAGCTGATGATCATCCACGCCGACAAGGACAGCCCGCGCGCCAACGGCGAAGGCTGGCACACCGACGTGAGCTGCGACGAGGAGCCGCCGATGGGCTCATCCTGTACATCAAGACCTGCCCGCCCAAGGGCGGCGACACGTTGTTCGCCAACATGTACGCCGCCTACGAGGCGCTGTCGGACCGCATGAAGACCTATCTCGACGGCCTGACCGCGTTCCACGACGGCGAATCGGTCTATCGCGGCCTCTACAAGAACTTCGGCGTCGCCGAGAAGGACAAGTACCCGCGCGCGATCCACCCAGTGGTGCGCACCCATCCCGTGACGCGCAAGAAGGCGCTCTATGTGAACCGCGGCTTCACGCGCTCCCTGATCGGCGTGCCGCGCGACGAGAGCGACGGCATCCTGGGCTACCTCTACCAGCACATGGAGAACCCGCTGTTCCAGTGCCGCTTCCGCTGGCAGGCGAACTCGATCGCCTTCTGGGACAATCGCTGCGTCCAGCAC
>DASXQC010000899.1:0-3953 GCA_036493235.1 Reyranella sp. | reverse complement strand
CCGACGATGGATCACCGCAGCCCCGACTTCGCGGCGCTCGGCAAGGGCTGCCTCGCCGGGATGAAGCGCGTGTTCAAGTCGACGCAGGGCGAGGTGGTGATCTACCCCGCTTCCGGCACCGGCGCCTGGGAAGCGGCGCTGGTGAACACGCTCTCCGCGGGCGACCGCGTGCTGATGGCCGAGACCGGCCACTTCGCCACGCTGTGGCGGAAGCTCGCCGGCCGGCTCGGCCTCGAGGTGGAGTTTCTGCCCGGCGACTGGCGCCATGGCGCCGATCCCGAGGCGATCGAGAAGCGCCTGCGCGCCGACAGCGAGAAGCGCATCAAGGCCGTATGCGTTGTGCACAACGAGACTTCGACCGGCGTCGTATCGCGTATCGCCGAGGTACGCAAGGCGATCGACGCGGCAGGGCACCCGGCGTTTTTCATGGTCGACACGATCTCGTCGCTCGCGTCGCTGGACTACCGGCACGACGAGTGGGGCGCAGACGTCACCGTCGCCGGCTCGCAGAAGGGCTTGATGCTGCCGCCCGGCCTGTCGTTCAACTGCATCTCGGCGAAGGCGCTCGCGGCATCGAAGGGGGCGAAGCTGCCGCGCAGCTACTGGGCCTGGGACGAGATGCTCTCGAACGGCAAGAGCGGCTACTTCCCATACACCCCGGCCACCAACCTGCTCTACGGCCTGCGCGAGGCGCTGAAGATACTGCTCGACGAAGAGGGTCTCGACGCCGTCTTCGCGCGCCATCAGCGCCACGGCGAGGCAACACGGCGCGCGGTGCGCGCCTGGGGTCTGGAAGTGCTGGCGCTCGATCCGCGCGAGTATTCGGGCGCGCTGACCGCGGTGCTCCTGCCCGCCGGCCACGATGCCGACCGCGTGCGCAAGGTGATCCTGGAAGCCTTCGACATGTCGCTCGGCACGGGTCTGGGCAAGCTCGGCGGGAAGGTGTTCCGCATCGGCCATCTGGGCGACTTCAATGACCTCACGCTGATGGGGACGCTCGCCGGCGTGGAGATGGGTCTCAAGCTCGCCGGCGTGCCGGCGAAGATGGACGGAGTGCGTGCAGCAATCGAATACCTGTCGGAGTGCGCGAGGACGCCCGCCAGACAGGCCGCTTAAGCAGTCCGGTAAAACGAGGAGGAGGAGCATGAAGCTGCATCTCACAGTCGTAGCGCTGTTCGCTGCGCTTTTCGCGCGCAGCGCCTATCCGCAGACGGAGCTGAAGCTCGGCCACGTCGGCGAGCCGGGTTCGCTCATCGGCGCCGCCTCCGATGAATTCGCCAAGCGGGCCAACGCCAAGCTGGCCGGGAAGTACAAGGTCGTCTCCTATGGCTCGAGCCAGCTCGGCGGCGACAAGGAGATGCTGCAGAAGCTGAAGCTCGGCACCATCGACCTGGTCCAGCCCTCGACGGTCATGTCCTCCGAGGCCGACCTCTTCGGCGTGTTCGAGATGCCCTACCTCGTGAAGAGCCGCGAGCACATGAAGAAAATCGAGAAGGAGCTCTTCTGGTCGAAGATCGAGCCCGCGGCGGAGAAGAAGGGCATCAAGGTCCTCGCGGTGTGGGAAAACGGCTTCCGGCACATCACCAACAACAAGCACCCGATCAATACGCCCGCCGACCTGAAAGGCATCAAGCTGCGCGTGCCCGAGGGCAAGTGGCGCGTAAAGATGTTCCAGGCCTACGGCGCCAATCCCAGCCCGATGAAGTTCTCCGAGGTGTTCACAGCCTTGCAGACCGGCGTCATGGACGGGCAGGAGAATCCATTCGCGCAGATCGCCAGCGCCAAGTTCTACGAGGTGCAGAAGTACCTGTCCCTCACCGGCCACGTCTACACGCCCTCGTACCTCGTCGTGAGCACCAAGAAATGGGAGGCTCTCCCCGCCGACGTGCGCAAGGTCCTCGAGTCGACGGCAAAGGAGACCCAGGCCTGGGTCTACGAAAAGGCGGCGAAGGACGACGACGAGCTGCTCGCCAAGATGAAGAGCGGCGGCATCCAGGTGAACAGCCCCAACAAGGACGCCTTCATCGCCGCCTCGAAGCCGGTGTACGACGAGTTCGCCAAGGAAGTACCCGGCGCGAAGGAAATCATCGACCGCGCCATCGCGCTGGGCAAGTAGCGCCGTGACGCTCGACCTGGTTCGCAGGCGCTATCAGAGCCTGCTGGAGTGGCTCGTCATCCTCCTGATGGGGGTGCTGGCGGTCGAAGTGACCCTGGGCGTCATCTACCGCACGCTGGGCGCGTCGCTGGTCTGGTACGACGAAGTCGCCTCGATCCTGCTGGCATGGATCACCTTCTACGGCTCCGCGCTCGCGTCGGTCAGGCGGGCGCACATCGGCTGCCCTGAAGTGATGATGTTCCTGCCGCCCCGGGTGAAGCTCGCCTTCCGCGTCGTGGCCGAGGTCCTGACCATCGGCTTCTTCCTGCTGCTGGGCTGGATGGGCTACTCGGTGCTGGGCGCGCTCGCCGACGACACGCTGGTGAGCCTGCCCTCGGTGCCGGTAAGCTGGGTGCAGTCGGTGATGCCGATCAGCGCGGTGCTGATCGTCGCCGCAGAACTGATCACGCTTCCTGGCGTGCTGGCGAAGGCCGCGCGGCGCGAGACCGTCGCCGAGGTGGTGCAGGCTGCGCAGTCGGGCGTCGCGGGCGGAGGCTCGCACTGATGGAGACGCTGCTCATCTTCGCGTGCGTCCTGCTGCTGGTGATCATCGACGTTCCGATCGCCGTGTCGCTGGGTATCGTGGCGGTCGCCGCGATGCTCTACACCCAGGGCACCGGGTCGCTGCCGAACCTGCCGGTCGTGCTCTACAACGGCGCGACCAACTTTCCGCTGATCACCATCCCGCTGTTCATCCTCGCCGGTGCGATCATGAACGCCTCGGGCATCTCGCAGCGGCTGATCAACTTCGTCTCGGCGCTGCTCGGCTTCGTGCGCGGCGGCCTGGCGATGGTCGGCATCGGCGCCTCGATGTTCTTCGCCGAGATCTCGGGCTCGGCGGTGGCCGGGGTCTCGGCGCTCGGCTCGATTCTGATTCCGGCGATGAAGGAGCAGGGCTACCCGGCGCCCCTCGCCGCCGCGGTGATGTCCTCCGCCGCCACCCTGGCCATCATCATTCCGCCGTCCATCCCGATGATCCTCTACGCGGTGATGGCCGAGACCTCGATCGTGAAGATGTTCGTCGCCGGCATCGTGCCGGGCATTCTCGGCGGCTTCGGGCTGATGGGCATGGCGTACCGGTTCGCGCGCCGCTACAACTTGCCGATAGACGAGCGTTTCAGCTGGCCGCGAGTGTGGAAGACTTTTCGCGAAGCGGCCTGGGCGCTCACCTTACCGGTCATCATACTGGGCGCGATATTCGGCGGCGTGGTCACCGCGACGGAGGGCGCCGCGCTGGCGGTGGTGGCGGCGCTGTTCATCGGCCTGTTCATCTACCGTGAGCTCGACCTCGCTCACTTGAAGGCGGCGATGATCGAAGGCGGCGTGCAGACCGCCGTGGTCATGCTGCTGGTCGCCACTTCCGCGCTTCTCGGCGCCTACCTCACCGAAACCCAGCTGCCGCAGAAGCTCGCACAGTCGGTTGCCGACTTCACCAGCAACAAATGGGTCGTGCTGGCGCTGCTGAATGTCCTGTTTCTGTTCCTCGGCTGCTTCCTGCACTCGGCGGCGGCGATCATCCTCGTCGTGCCGGTGGTGATGCCCCTGGTCAAGGCGGTGGGCATCGATCCGGTGCATTTCGGGCTCATCGTCACGGTCAATCTCGGCATCGGGCAGCAGACGCCGCCGGTGGCGAGCGTGCTGATGGTGGCCTGCTCGATCGCGAAGGCGAGCGTCTGGGAAGTCACGCGCGTCAATATCTGGTTCATCGGCGTGCTGCTCGCGGTCCTGTTGATGGTGACCTACATCCCGATCACCGGCCTGGGCCTGGTCGATCTGTTCTACCAATGAGCGGCGAGGT
>DASXQC010000898.1:0-8687 GCA_036493235.1 Reyranella sp. | reverse complement strand
CCGGCATAGGCCGCGAGCTCCTCGCGGCTGGCGTTGCGGCAGGCGAGCGGCTTGGCCTCATAGCCGATGTGCTGGTTGAGCGTGGTCGAGGAGAAGCCGAGGGCGCCCGCATCCATCGCCTCGCCGATCAGGCCGGCGATCTTCGCCGTCTCCTCCGCGGTCGCCGCGCGCTCCATCGAGGCCTCGCCCATCACGTAGTGACGGAACGGCGTGAGCGGCGCGATGAACGCCAGGTTGAGCGACGGCTTGCGCGCCGCCGCCGCGTCCATGAACTGCGGGAAGGTTTCCCAGTCCCAGGTGATGCCCTTGTTCAGCACGTCGAACGGGATGCCCTCGACGTTGACGAGATCCTTCATCGCGATCTCGCGGGCCGCGGGCTTGCAGGGCGCGATGCCGACGCCGCAATTGCCCATCACCACGCTGGTGACGCCATGCCACGACGAGGGCGTGACCGCGCCGTCCCAGCAGATCTGCGCGTCGTAGTGGGTGTGCGGATCGACGAAGCCCGGCGCCACCACCAGGCCGTGCGCATCGATGGTGCGCTTTGCGCCTTCCGTCACCTTGCCGATCTCGGCCACCTTGCCGTTCGCAATGGCGACATCCGCCTGATAGCGCTTTGCACCGGTACCATCGACCACGGTGCCATTCTTGATGACGAGGTCGTAGCTCATCGATTTCTCCCGGAAATGCTGCACAACGCTACTCTGGCCGGGCCAGCCCCGATAGACCCCGTCCCACCCAGCCGTCACTATGCGGCTATGCCCGACACACATGACAAACCCCTGCGGCCCGGCCTGAAAGAGGTCCTCGACCGGCGCGCCGAGATCCTCGATCCAGCCCGGCCGGCAGCCGTCGCGCGCCAGCGCAAGCGTGGTCGCTGGACGGCGCGAGAGGCGATCACCGGGCTGGTCGACAAGGAGAGCTTCGTCGAATACGGCGGCCTCGCCCGCCCGGCCGTGGCCGGCATGACCGGCGCCGCCGACGGCGTGGTCATGGGCACCGCGCAGATCGACGGAAGGCCGGTCGACCTCTTATTCTACGACTACACCGTCTATGCCGGCACGCAGAGCGCCATCAATCACGCCAAGACGACCCGCATGTTCGAGCATGCCGAGCGGCACCGGTTGCCGGTCGTGTGCTGGCTGGACGGCGGCGGCGCGCGGCCGCACGACATGAAGGTCGAGGGCCGCGGCTCGACGCCGACCTTCGTCGTCTTCGCTCGCCTGTCGGGGCTGGTGCCGACGGTCGGCATCCTGCCCGGCCGTGCCTTTGCGGGCCAAGCCAACCTCGCCGGCATGTGCGATCTGCTGATCTCGCTGAAGGGCACGGCGCTCGGCATGGCCGGGCCGCCGCTGGTCGAAGCCGCGCTCGGCGTCAAGCTGACGCCGGAGGAGATCGGCCCGCCGGAGGTGCACGTCGCCTCGGGCGTGCTCGACGTGCTGGTCGAGGATGAGGCGGAGGCGATCGCCGTCGCGCGCAAGTACCTTGCCTATTTCGGCCCGCCGGCCGCGCCGGGCGCGGCGCCCGACACGCTGGCGCTGCGCGAGGTCGTGCCGGAGAATCCGCGCCGCGCCTACAACGTACGCAAGGTGATCGAAGGCATCGCCGACCTCGGCAGCATCCTCGAGCTCAAGGCCGGCTTCGGCCGCGCTGTCGTCACCTCGCTGATTCGTATCGGCGGCCGCGCAGTGGGCGTGGTCGCCAACCAGCCGATGTTCCTCGCCGGAGCGATCGACAGCCCGGCCTCGGACAAGGCGGCGCGCTTCGTCCAGCTGTGCGATGCCTTCGACATCCCGATCCTGTCCCTGTGCGACACGCCCGGCCTGATGGTCGGGCCGGATGTCGAGAAGACCGGCCTGGTGCGCCGGAGCGCGCGCGTGCTGGTCGCCTTCGCCAACGCCACCGTCCCGGTGATGACGGTGGTGCTGCGCAAGGCCTACGGGCTCGGCTACTACGTGATGGGCTCGCAGCCGCTTAACCCGGCGATCCTGCTCGCCTGGCCGACCGCCGAGTATGGCGGCATGGGCCTCGAAGGCGCGGTGAACATCATCTACAAGGCCGAGCTCGACGCCATCGCCGATGCCGAGGAGCGTGCGGCGACGCACAAGCGGCTGACCGATGCGCTCAAGCAATCGAACACGGCGGTCGAGGTCGCGGCGCGCTATCTGTATGACGACGTGATCGATCCCGCCGAGACGCCCGACATCCTGATCAAGACGCTGGCGACACTGCCGCCTCCCCCGCCACGCACGACCCGCAAGCACTGGATCGAACCGTTCTGATCTTGCGCTGGGGGCGCGTCACTCCAGTGATGAGTCATGAGCGTGAGAAGACGCGCCACCGGAGTGGCGCGCCCCCAGCTCAAGACGCCCGATCAGACACGGCGCCGAGATAGGCGCGGCGAATGAGGTCGCCAGCGCGGATTGCCTGCGGCGTGCCGTGGCCGATCACCACGCCGTTCTGCATGACATAGGCCTGGTCGGCGATATCGAGCGCGCGCTCGACCATCTGCTCGACCAGCAGGATGGTCGTGCCGGCAGCGCGCAAGCGCTGCAGCACGGCCATCACCTGGTCGACGACGATCGGCGCCAGGCCGAGCGACGGCTCGTCGAGCATCAGCAGCTTGGGCTGGCGCATCAGCGCCTGGGCGACCGCCAGCATCTGCTGCTGGCCGCCCGACAGGATGCCGGCCAGCGCGTGCGGCCGCTCGGCCAGCATCGGGAAGAGCTCGTAGACGAAGTCATAGCGCCGCTTCTCCTCGGCGCGGTCGAGCCGTGTGCCATAGAGGCCGAGTTCGAGGTTGGAATGCACGTCCTGGCGGCGGAACAGGCGACGGCCCTCGGCGACATGCAGCAGGCCGAGATCGATGATGCGATGTGGCCGCGCGCCGGCGATCGGCTGGCCGTCGAAGGAAATGCCGCCGGCCCACGGCCGCAGCAGGCCGGAGACCGTGCGCAGGAGCGTGCTCTTGCCGGCGCCGTTGCTGCCGACCAGCGCCACCAGCGTGCCCTTGTCGACCGCGAGCTCGACGCCGCGCAGGACGCCGACGTGGCCGTAGCCGACATCGAGGCCCGTAACCTGCAGCAACACGCTCATGTCGTCACCGCCTGCGAGCCCATGTAGGCCGCGATGACTTCCTTGTGCGAGAACACCTCGGCCGGCGTGCCCGACGCCAGCACCGCGCCACGCTCCAGTACGGTAACGCTGGAGCAGATGTTGGCGACCAGCTCGAGATGATGCTCGACGATCACCACTGTCGTGCCGAGCCGGCCGATGGATGCGATCAGTTCGCCCAGGCGATCGAGCTCGGCCAACGACAGGCCGGCGGCCGGCTCGTCGAGCAGCAGCAGGCGCGGCCGTCCGACCAAAGCGCGGGCTATTTCGGCCAGGCGCTGCTGGCCGTGCGGCAGCTCTCCGGCCGGCTCGCGCGCCTTGTCGGCGAGACCGACGAAGTCGAGATAGCGCAGCGCGTCGGCGAGCGATGTTGCCTGCTCGCGCCGCGCCCGAGGCAGGCGCAGCGCCGCGGAAAGCGCGCTCTGGTGCTCGGCTGGGTAAGCGCCGAGCAGCGCATTGTCGAGCACGCTCAAGTCGGGAAGCATGCGCGGCGTCTGGAAGGTGCGGCCGACGCCGCGGCGGGCGATGCGATGCGGCGACAGGCCGATCACCGACTGGCCGTCGACCCGGATCGTGCCGGCGTCGACCGGATAGAAGCCGGAGATCATATTGAGCAGGGTCGTCTTGCCCGAGCCGTTGGGACCGACGATGGCGTGCGTCGTGCCGGCCGCGACCTCGAGACTGACGCCGGCCAAGGCCGCGACGCCGCCGAAGCGCTTCTCGACGCTCTGCACCGACAAGGTCGAGCCGGCGATGCGCTCGACCGATTGCTGCACCACGACGGGTAGCGGCTCCGGTGGGGCCGGCAGCAGACCGCGACGGCGGCGCAGGTGCTTCCAGGCGACGTCGATCGCGCCGACCAAGCCGTGCGGCGCGTAGAGCATCAGGAACAGGAGTGCGATGCCGTAGATCAGCAGGCGCCAGCTCTGCAGCGCGGCCAGAAGCTCGGGCACCAGGAAGAAGACGATCGCGCCGATCACCGGGCCCCACAAGCGACCGGCGCCGCCCAGCACCACCACCAGCAGGAAGAAGATCGAGAAATCGGCGGTGAAGTCGTCGGGCGTGACGACGGTCTTCTGAACTGCGAACAGCGCGCCGGCGAGACCGGCCATTGCCGCGCTGACCACGAAAGCCAGCATCTTGATGCGCACCAGCGACACGCCGGCGGCCGTCGCCGCCACCGGGTTGTCGCGCACCGCGACCAGGGCGCGGCCGAAGCGCGAGCGCAGCAGGTTGGCCATGCCGGCGAGCGCCAGCGCGTTCAGCGTCAGGCCCAGCCAGTAGAGATCGAGCGAGCTCAGCTCATGGCCCAGCAGCGCCGGCTTGGGAATGCCGACCACGCCCGCGAAGCCATGGGTCAGCTCGCGCCATTCAGTCAGCAGGCCGCCCACCACGTCGGCAAACCCCAGCGTGATCAGGGCGAAGTACCAGGTCGAGAGCCGGAAGGCGGGCAGCGCCATCACCGCGCCGACCGCCGAAGCGGCGACCATGGCCAACAAGGCCGCGGGCCAGAACGACCAGTGATGATCGACCATGGCGATCGCCACGGCATAGGCGCCGATCGCCACCAGCGCGCCGTGGCCGAGCGAGACCTGGCCGCCATAGCCGTTCAGCAAGTTCAGCCCGATCGCGACCAGCACATAGGCCGCCATCTGCGTGGCGATGAACAGCCGGTACTCGTTGCCGACCACGAGCGGCGCGAGATAGAGCACCGCCGCTGTTGCAAGCAACCACCAGCTTTGCTTGCTGCGCGGCGCCATCAGACCGAGCGCGCCTCGGCGCGGCCGAACAGGCCGTGCGGCCGGATCAGCAGGATGGTCAGCATCACCGCGAACACCGCCGCGAGCTGGTAGCCCGGCGACAGCAGGCTGCCGGCAATCGCCTCGGCGAAGCCGATGATGTAGCCCGCCAGCAGCGCGCCGCGATTGTTGCCGATGCCGCCGATCGCCGCCGCGGCAAAGCCCTTGAGCAGCAGCGACGGGCCGAGACCGGTCGAGGCGTAGAGCACCGGCGCGGCCAGCACGCCCGTGAAGGCCGCGATCGCGCCGCCGAGGAAGAACGACCAGCTCGACAGCCGGTTGGGATTGATGCCACGCAGCAGGGCGGCGTCGCGATCCTCCGCCACTGCGCGCACCGCCTTGCCGGCGCGCGTGCCGTAGAACGCTTCGACGCCGAACACCAGCACCAGGGTCACCACGACGATCGCGATCTGGTAGGAGCTGACATTGGCGCCCAGCAATTCGAACGTGTCGGTGCTGAGCGGCGCCGGCGGCTTGACCGCGATCGGATCGGGGCCCCAGCCGAGACCTACCAGGTTGGCGAAGATCATCGACACCGCGAGCGTGGTGATCACCCAGCCGTGGCCGGTCGCGGAGCGGTTCAGCACCGGCGCGACCGCGACCTTCTCCTCGAGTAGCGCCAGCGCCGCGACCGCGAGCATCGCCGCGCCGGCGCCGACGAACCACGGCAGGCCGAGCACGGTGATACAGGTTGCGCCGATCATCGCGCCCAGCATGACGAGGTCGCCCTGCGCGAAGTTGAAGACGTTGGTCGGGCGATAGAGCACGTTGAAGCCCATCGCCACCAGGGCATAGAGGCTGCCGGCGACCAGTGCGCCGACGACCAGATCAGGATCCACTTACTTCGCCATCTCGCGGAAGATGCCCATGGCGCGCGGGTCCTTGCCCGAGGCGACCGACGCCAGCGCAACATCCTCTATGCCGATGCCGGTGTGGTTCTGCGGCGTGAAGTTGATCGTGCCGAGCAGGCCCTTGTAGCCCTTCACGCTGTCGAGCGCCTTCTTGACCTTCTCCGGCTCGAAGCTCTTCTCGCCCTCGATCACCATCTTCAGCACGTGCAGGAAGTCGTAGTACGGGCTGTTGGCGACCGGCACGCCCGAGCCCTTGCCGTCGGGCCAGAAGCCCTCAACCTTCTTGGCGAACGTCTTCTGGAGTTCGCCGGGACCGGTCGTGTCGGTCCACATCAAGGTCTTGTACATCGTGCCGTAGACGTGGGCGACCGCCTCGGGCGGCACGAGGTCGAACAGCGCGTCGAGAAACAGACCGTTGTGGCCGGTGATCGGCGGATACCATTTCTGGCTGTGCATGGCGTTGAAAGCCATCGCCGCGGCCGGCACGCTGGCGATCCAGCAGATCAGGCCGTCGAGGCCCGCCTTGCGCAAGTTGCCGACGTAGGAGTTAAGGTCAGGCGCGGTGAGCGGATAGACCTCGACCTTGACCGGCTCCAGCCCGAGCTTCTTCAGGGTCGCGCGCGAGGCCGCCGTCGCCTGCTCACCGAACGCGGTGTTCTCCTGCAAAATGCCGATCTTCTTCAGCTTCATGTTCTCGACCAGGTAGCGGACGGCGATCTCGCCCTGCTGGTTGGTGTTGAACGTGCATTGGTAGTGGTAGGGGTACTTGGTGCCGTCGCCCAGCTCAGCGCCGTTGGCGTAGGTCGCCTGGATGATCTTGGCCGGCGTGGTGGTGGCGAGCGAAGACAGCGACTGCGAGCTGCCGGTCGGGCCGACGATGAAGTTCAGCCCGGAGCCTTGCAGCTTCTTGATGATGGCCGGCTCCTTGGCGGGCGACGCCTCGTCGTCCTCCTCGGTGCGCGCAATCGGCCGGCCCATGATGCCGCCGGCGGCATTGATCTCGTCGACCGCGATCAGGCCGCCGATATAGAGGTACGAAAAGGACGAGGCGAGGCGCCCGGTGGTCGGCCGTATCCAGCCGATGTTGAACGGGTCCGCAGCGTGCGCGCTCGCGAGCCCGAGGCTCGACAGGCCGAACGCACCGACACCCAACCGCCCTGCGGTACGGAGAAAGTCACGGCGATCGATGCTGCCGTCGCTCTTCAGGCCGAAGGGCGGCTTCCTGCTGTTCGTCATGACGCTTCCTCACGTATTCTTTTGTGCTCGTCGAACGCTAGTACACAACAACGCGAGCGTCACGAGCGGAGGAGACAATGACGCGAGCCTGGTTCGATCCCCGCGTGCCCGATGCCGACCGTTGCGTGCTGCGGCCGCTGCTCGACCGCCATGCGGCTGCGACGCCGGACAAAGTGTTTGCGCGTTTCGCCGATGGAACGGAGTGGACCTATCGCCAGACGCAGGCGATTGCACGGCGAACGGCGATCGGCCTCGCGGCGCTCGGCGTGCGGCAGGGCGACAAGGTGCTGTCGTGGCTGCCCAACGGGCCTGACGCCATCCGCATCTGGTTCGCGCTCAACTATCTCGGCGCGGTTTATGTGCCGATCAACCTTGCCTATCGCGGCGGATTGCTGGCGCACGTCGTCGCCAACTCCGACGCGAAGCTGATCGTTGCGCACGCCGATCTGGTTGGCCGGCTCGCCGACATCGATCGCGCCGAGCTGACTGCCGCCGTGGTGCTGAACGGCGATGCGGCGCCGATCGCCGGCCTGGCAATGCATACGCGCGCGGCGCTCGAGCCGAGCGACGGTGCGCTGCCCGAGCTCGCGCGCGAGGTCGCGCCCTGGGACATGCAGACCATCATCTACACCTCGGGCACGACCGGGCCATCGAAGGGCGTGATGTCGTCCTACCTGCAGCTCTTCACCATGGGCACCGAGTCTTTCCCGTCGCTCGGTCCGGACGACCGCTTCATGGTCAACCTGCCGCTGTTCCATGTCGGCGGCACGGCCGCGGTCTACGCCATGCTGGCGCTGGGCGGCTCGATCTCCATCGTCGAGGCGTTCGACACCGCCTCGTTCTGGCGCGTCGTCACCGAGACCGGCACCACGGCCTGCGTGCTGCTGGGCGTGATGGCGACTTTCCTGGTCAAGCAGGCTCCGGGGCCGCAGGACCGCAGCCACACTCTAAAAGCCGCGATCATGGTGCCGCTGTGCGAGGACACCACGGCGTTCTCAAACCGCTTCGGCTGCGACGTCTACACCGTGTTCAACATGACCGAGGTGTCGACGCCGATCCGATCGGGCAAGAATCCCGCGCCGCTCGGCACCTGCGGCGTACCGCGGCCCGGCATCGAGGCACGCGTGGTCGACGAGAACGACTGCGAGGTGGCGCCCGGTTCGGTCGGCGAATTGATCCTGCGCACCGACCGGCCGTGGGGCATGAACCACGGCTACTACAAGAACCCGGAGGCCACCGCCAAGGCGTGGCGCAACGGCTGGTTCCACACCGGCGACGCCTTCCGTGTTGGCGAGGACGGCCAGTTCTTCTTCGTCGACCGCATGAAGGATGCGATCCGCCGGCGCGGCGAGAACATCTCCTCCTTCGAGGTCGAGACCGAGCTGTGCTTCCATCCGGCGATCAAGGAAGCGGCCGCGGTCGCGGTGCCGAGCGAGTTCGCCGAAGAGGAAGTGCTCGCCGTCGTGTCGCTGGTCGAGGGTGCCACGCTCGATCCGGTCGAGCTGATCGAGTTCCTGACGCCGCGCATGGCGCACTTCATGGTGCCGCGCTTCATCCGCATTGTGCCCGACCTGCCCAAGACGCCGACTCAGAAAGTGCAGAAGCATTTGCTGCGCAGCGAAGGCATCACCGCCGACACCTGGGACCGCGAGAAGGCCGGCATCCGGCTGAAGCGCCAACGGCTGTC
>DASXQC010000897.1:0-5871 GCA_036493235.1 Reyranella sp. | reverse complement strand
TGGGCGGCCTGCTTCGGCGCGGTGATGTTCATGAAGACGTTGGCGCCGGAGTCCTTGAGCTGGATGATCTGCGAATCGACCGTGGGATCGGTGACCTCGTAGGTGACCTGCTTGACGATCTTGCCGAGGTTGTCCTTGCCAAGACCCTCCTTGAAGCCGTCGAGATAGTCGCGGCCGAAGTCGTCGTTCTGCATCAGGACGCCGACCTTCGCGTCCTTGACGTTCGCCAGCATGTGCTTGGCGTAGATCACCGCCTCGGTGTGGTAGTCGGGCTGGAAGCCCATGGTCCATGGGAAATTCTTCGGGTCGCCCCACTTCGACGCACCGGTGGCGACGAAGAGCTGCGGCACCTTCTTCTGGTTCATGTACTTGTGGATCGCCGTATTGCACGGCGTGCCGAGCGGCTGGAAGAGCGCGAATATCTTGTCCTGCTCGACGAGCTGGCGAACGACCTCGACCGTCTTCGGCGGGCTGTAGCCGTCGTCCATGCTGAGGAAGGTGATCTTGCGTCCATTGATGCCGCCCGCCGCGTTGACGGCCTTCCAATAGGTATCGATCGTCTTGCCGATCGCGCCGTAGGAAGAAGCGGGACCACTATACGGATTGGTGTTGCCGAGCTTGATCTCGCTGTCGCTCGCGCCGTCGTCGTACTTCTTCTGGCTGAACGCGGCCGGGGCCGGAAACGCCGCCACCGTCGACGCGCCCGCAACGAACGCACGCCTACCCATTTTAAACTTCATTTGTTTGAGCCTCCCTTTGTGTAATCTCCGATCATCCATCGAAATTGGCACAAAGAAAAGCGTACGCGCCATTTCGGCCGTTTTCACTGACAGTTAATCTGCGCTTATGCCTCGCGGGTCGAAGCTGGCCATCTTGTGCGGTGCCGTCGTCGTGGCTGCCGCGTGCGTGCTCTCGCTCAGTCTGGCGATCCAGGGTGACAGGATCGGCCGCCTGGAATTTCGGATCTGGAGAGCGGTCTCGAGCGAGACTCATGGCGGCCGCTATGTCGAAAGCAATGGCGTGAAGCTCTACTTCGAGACCTTTGGACAGGGTCTCCCGGCCGTCGTTGTCCTGCATGGTGGGATGGGCTCCATCGTCGGCATGCACAATCAGATTCGTGGCCTCGCCTCGACGCGGACGGTGATTGCCGTCGACAGCAGAGGGCATGGCAGGTCAGCCGACGGCACCGGTCCCCTTACCTATGGGCTGATGGCCGACGATACGTTCAAGCTTCTCGAACCACTCAGACTGGGGGCCGTCGACATCGTCGGATGGAGCGACGGCGGAATCATCGGGCTCGACCTTGCAATGCACCATCCGGAGATGATCCGACGTCTCGTCGCCATCGGCGCGAATTTCACTCCGGACGGCCTCATCGACGCCGCGCCACCGGCAAAAAAAGACGAGCTCAACACCCTACAGCGCAAGGTCATAGCCATGTGGCACACCGAGCCGCACTATACGGTGCAGGACCTGGCCATGATCAAGGCCCCGACCCTCATCATCGCCGGCGAGCGCGACGTCGTGAGGCGAGAGCATACCGATGCGTTAGCCAAGGCCATTCCCGGAGCGCGCGAAGTCATCATCGAGGATGGCACCCACGAGGTACCCGTCGAGAAGCCGGATCTCGTTAACGCCTTGATCCTCGACTTCCTGGATGGACCGGCGCCACCGTCGAAGTAGTGCCGCCGCCCATGGCGGAGAGGGTAGGGATTCGAACCCACGGTACGCTTGCGCATACTCCGATCTTGACGACCAGACGCCTTAGGCCACTCAGCCACCTCTCCCCTGGGCAAGAAAGTTGTACCGGGCAGTCCCGGCCTCGACCAGAGCGCAGAAGGGCTGCAATCGACGCGAACAGGCTAACCCTTTTGGATCCATGCGAATTTAGGCGAGCCTTGGCCAACAAGCCGCAATTTATGCAGACGTCAGCGGATGGTGGCACGCCGCGAACTGGCCGCCGCCGATTTCGCGCAGTTCCGGGACCTCGGCGGCGCAGCTTGCGTCGGCGCGAGGGCAGCGGGTGCGGAAGCGGCAGCCTGAGGGCGGGGCGAGCGGCGACGGCGGCTCGCCGACGGCGACATTGGCGACGGGGCGGACCGTCGGGTCGGGTACCGGGATCGCCTCGAGCAGCAGCGCCGTATAGGGGTGCGCCGGTTGGGCGAACAGGCGCTCCGTCGGGCCGATCTCGCAGAGCTTGCCGAGATACATCACGGCGATGCGGTCGCTCACCGCCTTCACCACCGCGAGATCGTGGGCGATGAACAGCAGGGTCAGGCCGTAGCGCCGCTTCATCTCCTCGAGCAGGTTCAGGATCTGGGCGCGGATCGAGACGTCGAGTGCCGACACCGGCTCGTCGCAGATCACCAGCTCGGGCTCGAGGATCAGGGCGCGGGCGATGCATATGCGCTGGCACTGGCCGCCCGAGAATTCATGCGGCAGCCGGCCCATCGCGTTGTCGGGATCGAGGCCGACCGCGACCATCACCTCGCGCACCCGCCGCATGCGCTCGGTCTTGTCGGTGACGCCCGTGATCACCAGCGGCTCGGCGATGATGTCACCGATGCAGCGCCGCGGGTTCAACGAGGCGATCGGGTCCTGGAAGATGAGCTGCAGGCGCCGGCGCATCAGCCGCATCGCCTCGCCGCCCAGGGTCGTGAGCTCGGTGCCGTCGAACGTCACGCTGCCGCCGGTCGGCCGGCGGAGCTGCAACACGGCGCGGCCGAGCGTGGACTTACCGCAGCCCGATTCGCCCACCAGCCCCAGCGTCTCGCCCTTGCCGACGGTGAGGCTCACGCCCGCCACGGCCGACAAGGTCTTGCCGCCGACGTCGTATTCGACGGTGAGGTCGTCGATCGAGAGCAGCGCGGTCATGTCAGCGGATGCCAGCAGGCGAACAGCGCGCCCGCGTTTTCGGGGTCGTCGAGGGTCGGCTTGGTATGCTCGCACACTTGGTCGGCGTACTTGCAGCGCGGCGCGAAGGAGCAGCCGGGCAATGGCCGGGTCGGATCGGGCGGCCGGCCGCCGATTGCGGGCAATGGCGTGTGCGGCGCGCTGTCGAGCTTGGGGATCGCGGCCAGCAACGCCTCGGTATAGGGCATGCGCATGTGCGTGAAGAGCCGCGGGGTCGGCGCGCGCTCGACGACGCGGCCGGCATACATCACCGCGACCTCGTCGGTGCGGCCGGCGACCACGCCCAGATCGTGCGTGATCAGGATCATCGCCATCTGCCGGCGCTGCTGCTCGCGGGCGAGAAGGTCGAGGATCTGCGCCTGCACCGTGACGTCGAGCGCGGTGGTCGGCTCGTCGGCGATCAGGAGCCTGGGCTCGCAGGAGAGAGCGATGGCGATCGCCACACGCTGGCGCATGCCGCCCGAAAGCTGGTGCGGATACTGGCGCAGGCGTTGCGCGGGCGCGGGGATGCCGACCTCGGCCAGCAGCTCGGTGGCACGCCGTGTGGCCTTGGCCGTGTCGAGGCCGAGATGGACCTGCAAAGTCTCGATGATCTGCGTGCCGATGGTCAGCACGGGATTGAGCGAGGTCATCGGGTCCTGGAAAACCACCGCCAGCTCGGGCCCGCGCAGGCGGCGCAGCTCCTCCGCCGGCAGGCTGGCGAGGTCGCGGCCGTTGAACATCACGCGGCCGTTCAGCTTCGCGCGCTTGGGCAGCAACTGCAGGATGGCGCGCGACAGCATGGTCTTGCCGCAGCCCGATTCGCCGACCACGCCCAAGGTGCGGCCGGCCGGCAAGGCGAGATCGACGCCGTCGACCGCGCGCAGCATGCCGCGCGGCGTCGGCAAGTTGACCGAGACGCCTTCGATCGAAAGAAGCGGTCGAAGGGCCATCAGAGAGCGCCCGGTCGGGGATCGGTGAGGGCACGCAGCGTGTCGCCGACGACGTTGAAGGCGAGCACGGTCAGGAACATGAACAGCGCCGGCAGGAAGGCGAGCCACGGCGCGATGTCGAGGCTCTCGCGGCCCTCGCCGATCATGCTGCCCCACGATGGCGCCGGCGGCGGTACGCCAAGGCCGAGGAAGGAGAGCGCGCCCTCGACCACGATGGTCACCGCCACGCCCAGCAGGAAGAAGGCGACCAGCGGCAGCGCCACGTTGGGCAGGAGCTCGCGCAGGATGATGCGGCTGTGGGTAGCGCCGAGCGCCCTCGCTGCCGTGACGAACTCGCGCTCGCTGAGCGACAGCGTCACGGCGCGCGCCACGCGGGTGAAGGCCGGAATGCCGAGCACCCCGATCACCAGAGTGATGTTGGCGACCGACTGGCCGAGATAGGCGGTGACGGCGAGCGCAAACACCAGCGGCGGGAAGGCCAGCAGCACGTCCATGCCGCCGGTGATGAAGATCTCGAGCCGGCCGCGGAAATAGCCGGCGGCCATGCCGAGGGCGCCGCCGATCGTGACGCCCAGCACCGGAGCCAGCAGGCCGACCGTGAGCGAGATGCGGCCACCGTAGATCAGGCGCGAGAACACGTCGCGCCCCAGCACGTCGTTGCCCAGCCAATGCTCGGCGCTGGGCAGCGCCCGCTTGCCCAGCATGTCCATGTCGGTCGGGCTGGGGATCGGCAGCAGGTCGGCGAAGATGGCGCCGAGCGCCACCAGGGCGATCCAGATCACCGAGGCGATGAACAGCCCGCCGACGCGCCGCTGCCGGCGGACCGGAGCGACCGCCGCGGTATCGACGCCGACGTCAAGCGCGGCCATGGCGGATCCTGGGATCGAGGACGGCGTAGAGCAGGTCGACGATGAAGTTCACGATCACGAAGCCCACGGCGACGAACAGGACCGCGCCCTGCAGGATGATGAAGTCGCGCGCGTAGATCGCGCCGACCAGCAGGCGGCCGATGCCGGGCAGCGCGAAGATCGATTCGACGATCACCGTGCCACCGATCAGCCGGCCGATGTTGATGCCGGTCACCGTCACCAGGGTGAGCGACGAGGGCTTGAGCGCGTGCACCAGCAGGATACGCGCCGGCTTCAGGCCCTTGGCCTTTGCCATCGCGATGTAGTCTTCCTGCAGGGTGGCGATCATGTCGGAGCGCAGCACCCGCATCAGCACCGGCCATTCGGCGATGGCGAGCGTCAGGGCCGGCAGCACGAAGCTTCGGATATTGGCGATCGGGTCCTCGGCGAACGGCACCCAGCCGGTCGCCGGCAGCAGGTTGAGCGACACCGCGAACAGGTAGATCAGCAGGATCGCCACCATGAACGGCGGCAGCGACAGCTTGCCGAAGGCGAGGCCGGTCAGGAAGCGGTCGGTCGCGCTGCCGTTCTTCACCGCGCACAGGATGGCGAGCGGGATCGCGATCACCAGCGCCAGCGCCTCGGCCAGCACCATCAGCTCGAGCGAGACCGGCAGGCGGTCGGTGACGGCGGCGAGCACGGTCTCGCCGGTGCGGAACGAGCGGCCGAGGTCGCCGTGCAGGACGTCCCACAGCCACAGCAGGTAACGCTGCCAGATCGGCAGATCGAGCCCCATCTGGGCGCGCAGCGCCGCCACCTTCTCCGGCGTCGCCTGATCACCCAGAATGGTGACGGCGAGATCGCCCGGCAGCAGCGAGGCGATCAGGAAGGTGAGCAGCGTGACGGCAAGCAGGACCGGCAGCAGGTAGACGAGCCGCCGGCCGATGAACCGGGCCATTACGAGTTCCGCACCGGGGCCTTACTCCAGCCAGGCGTGGGAGACGTCGATGACGCCGCCGTAGAGCTTGGGCACGCCTTTCACCTTGGCCTTGGCCATCGCGTAGTAGGTGTTCTGGAAGGTGAAGAACCACGTCGCGTTCTTGTTGATGATGCGCTGGGCCTCGCAATAGAACTCGGTGCGCTTGGCCTCGTCCGGCGTCACACGCGCGCCTTCGAGC
>DASXQC010000896.1:0-5149 GCA_036493235.1 Reyranella sp. | reverse complement strand
GCCTTGGTCTTGTCGGCGACGGCCTTGGCGATCACCTTCACCTCGGACATCTTCGCCGTCGGCACGATCATGCGCGTCGGTGCGTTGCACGACTGGCCCGAGTTGTTGAACACGTGGGCCACGCCGCCCGACACCGCCTTGGTGAAGTCGGCGTCTTCCAGGATGACGTTCGGCGACTTGCCGCCGAGTTCCTGGCTGACGCGCTTGACGGTGTTGGCGGCGCGCTTGGCGACGTCGATGCCGGCGCGGGTCGAGCCGGTGAACGAGATCATGTCGATGCCTTCATGCTCGCTCATCGCGACGCCGACCTCGGGGCCGAGGCCGTTGACGAGATTGAACACGCCCTTCGGCACGCCGGCGGCGTGCATGACTTCGGCGAAGATCAGGGCCGAGGTCGGCGTGAACTCCGACGGCTTCAGGATCATAGTGCAGCCGGCGGCGATCGCGGGCGCGACCTTGCAGGCGATCTGGTTGAGCGGCCAGTTCCACGGGGTGATCATGCCGACCACGCCGATCGGCTCGCGCACGACGACGGCCGAGCCGACCTTCTCCTCGAAGTGATAGTCCTTCAGCACCTGCAAGGTCGACATCAGGTGGCCGAGACCGGCGCCCGCCTGCGCACGCTCGGCCATCGGAATCGGCGCGCCCATCTCGTCGGAGATGGCGGCGGCGATGTCCTTGGCGCGGGTCTTGTAGACGTCGATGATCTTGGTGAGCAGCGCGATCCGCTCCTCGCGCGTCGTGACCGAGAAGGTCTCGAATGCCTTGCGGGCGGCGGCGACCGCCTTGTCGACGTCCGCCTTCGAGCCGACCGCCACGTCATACATGGGCTCTTCGGTCGCCGGATTGACCACCGGGACGGTCTTCATGACGGCCGGATCGACCCAGGCGCCGTCGATGTAGAATTTCTTGCGATTTTGCATGTGGCTTACCTTCCTTGAGATTTCGCAGCCGTAGCAGGCGGCGCCAAACCGGTCTTGGACGGCAGAATTCTAGCCCCTGAGCCATGGACTGCCTACCTCATGGAAGTACGTTCAGATGAGACATGCCGCCGGGGTCACGTTGTGAAACGCGGACGATGAAGCCCATGATCACGTGAGGGTTTCTTCGAAGTAGATGCGGTTGAAATCGTTTTCCATCCGGCGCGCGTCCCGACGACCGAAAGGTTCTAGGCCTTCTTCTTGGCGGCCTTCTTCTTCGCCACTGCGGGATGCCGGCCGGGACCGATCTCCACGACCCGCCCGAAGGGCGTTTCCATCGAGCTTCCCTGTCCCGAAAAGCGCGCGCCCGCGGTCAACTGCCTGGCTTTCCGCGCTGCCTCCTTCGGCCCGAGCCGCACCACCGTGCCGTCCGTGAGCACCGCGCCCCATAGCTCGCCCTTGGGGCCGTGAAGCGGAAGGCGGACGTCGCCGGCTATCTTGCCCGCACGGCGCGTGGCCTTGAGCGGCTTGCCGCGATGCTTCTCCGCATCGGGTCCGTTGTCGACGATCTCGGTCCCGTGACTCTTTCCAAGCGAGACCGCGGCAATCACGGGCGCGCCGCGCGGGCGCACGCCACGCACGTGAACCTTGTCGCCGACGGCAATCACCTTCGCGACCCGAGGTCCCAGATGGGGCGGGAAATGGACCTGGCGGTCGCGGTCGAGGATGAACCCGTCCAACTCACCCTTCGGATTCTGCGTGAACTGTACGACGTTGCCGACGGTTTGCGGCAGGTGGTCCGGATCGATCCAATGCATCGTCTGTCTCCGCAACGGGAGACCGGTTAACGAGGGCGGCGCGTACCGAGTTGCGCGGTGCAGCGTCAGCAGCAAGCCACAGACCGGTGACCGGGATCTGCCTGCCCTACCGGAGCGTGGCTTTGCCCTTGCAAAGCGAGGCCGGTCGGGCCGACTTTCGACGTCCATGGAGAGTCCGGCATGCCTCTGCTGCGCGTAACCGCTGCTGCGTTGATCGCGTTCGGGCTCGACCGATTGTCGAAGATCGTGATCGTTCACTGGGTCGGCTTGACGACCGCTCAGGCGATCGACGTATGGCCGCCGTATCTCGTCTTCAGGATGGCGTGGAACAGGGGCATCAACTTCGGTCTCTTTCGATCGTACGACAGCCGGTGGCTCCTGGTGCTGGCGGCGGTCGTCATCTCGCTCATTCTGGTGGCGTGGGTCCGCAACGAGCAGAGCTGGCTCAGGCCTCTGGCAGCCGGCGCCATCGTTGGTGGAGCCATCGGCAATGCCCTCGATAGGATTGTCTACGGCGCCGTCGCCGATTTCATCAACATGAGTTGTTGCGGCATCGACAACCGTTCTTCATTCAATATCGCGGACGTTTTCGTTTTCGCAGGCGTGCTCACTCTGGTCATCTTTAGTCGAAAGAGTTCACGGCAGTCGCTTGGAGCCGGATGATGGACATTCTGAAGATCGTTGCGGCTTTGATCGCGGGCTACCTGTTGGGCAGCATCAACACCGCCGTGATCGTCGGGATGGCCTACGGCAAGGACATCAGAAGCCACGGCAGCAAGAGCGCCGGATTGACCAATACGCTCCGCGTCCTGGGAAAGTCCGCGGCGGCGTTCGTTCTCGTCGGCGACATTGTGAAGGGGGTCGTCGCCTGCCTGATCGGACTGCGCCTCGGCGCCTACGTTCACTCGGGAGAAGCCACGGATTGCGTGAGCCTCCTGGCCGCCGGAGGCGGCGCGGTCATCGGCCATAACTGGCCGGTCTACTTCGGCTTCAAGGGCGGCAAGGGCATGCTCACCGCCGCGGCCGTGATGTTCATGATCAACTGGCCCATGGCCCTCATCAGCTTCGGCGTCTTTGTGGCCGTCATCGCCCTCAGCCGCTTCGTCTCCCTCGGCACGATCAGCGCCGCCATCTTCTTCGTAGCTCTGTCCTTCGTGCCCGCCTTCGGGACGACGTTGTATTTCTCCGTGTTCGCGGCCCTGATAGCGCTGATCATCATCCTCAAGCACCGACAAAACATCGAACGCCTGCTGGCCGGCACGGAAAACAAGCTGAAGTTCTGATTGATCGCGGCGCGGCCCTTCGACTGGTCGCTCCGGGCGACTCGCCGCTCCGGGCCAAATCTGCTATCCTCGTACAAACGTCCGCAGAACGTACAAATTGGAGGAAACGATGCTGACTCCTGCCGCCAATGACATGCTGACCCGCACCGGCCCGGGCACGCCGATGGGCAACCTGATGCGCGAATACTGGGTGCCGGCGTGTCTGTCGTCGGAGCTCAAGGCCGACGGCGAGCCGATGCGGCTGCTGCTGCTCGGCGAGCAGCTGATCGCGTTCCGAGACACCGACGGCCGGGTCGGCATCATGGAGCATCGCTGTCCGCACCGCTGCGCCTCGCTGTTCTTCGGGCGCAACGAGGAAGGCGGCCTGCGCTGCGTCTATCACGGCTGGAAATTCGACGTCGAAGGCAACTGCACCGACATGCCGAACGTGCCGCCGGCGCAGGACTTCAAGCACCGCATCAAGGCCAAGGCCTACAAGGTGGTCGAGCGCGCGGGCTTCGTCTGGACCTACATGGGCACGCGCGAGCAGGCGCCGGAGCTGCCGGCGCTCGAGATACTGAACCTGCCGGAAGACCAGAAGACCATCCGCGTGCACCAGCGTGAGTGCAACTTCTTCCAGTCGCTCGAAGGCGACATCGACACCTCGCACTTCGGCTTCCTGCACATCGGCGGCCTCAAGATGGAGGACGTGTCGCCCGACACGATCCACAAGTGGGGCGTCGGCGACCGCGCGCCGGACTACAAGGCGACCGAGACCGAGTGGGGCACGATGTACGCGGCCTACCGGCCGGCCGACGCGGGCAACCTCTACTACCGCTTCGCGCACTTCATGTTCCCGTTCATCACCTTGACCCCGAACGGCTTTTTCGAGGACCAGGTCGCGTGCACGCTGAACGTGCCGATGGATGACACCCACACCATGGTCTACAACCTGACCTGGGTGAAGAAGACGGCGCCGCTGCAGACGCTGAAGAACGGCGACTGGATCCCGGGCCTCAAGCCCGACATGGAATACCTGCCCAACACCAACGACTGGCACGGCCGCCACCGGTTGGTGGCACGGCGCGAGAACGACTACTTCATCGATCGCGACGCGCAGAAGCACTCCAGCTACACCGGTATCCAGGGCATCGGCCGCCAGGACCAGGCCGCCGTGGAATGCATGGGCGAGGTCGTCGACCGTTCGCTCGAGCACCTCGCGCCGTCGGACCGCATGATCGCGATCACGCGCAAGCGCCTGATCGAAGCCTGCCAGAAGCTCGCGAACGACGGCACGATACCGCCGCTGGTCGACGAGCAAAGCCTCTGCCAGCGCGCGCGCGGCGGCGCCTTCGTGGCCCCCGCCACGCAGGACTGGCTCGACGCCTATGCCGAGAAGCTGCAGAGCGCGCTCAGCCCGCTCGGCATGCTGCAACGGCTGCCGCTCGCCGCTGAGTAACCCCTGACGGTCGCTATCGACCTTCGCGCGCGGCAGCCCGCGCGCGACCTGCGGCGCTACGCCCGGCCGGCCGCGATCGGCCTGCTGGTGCTCGCGCTGTGCTTCCTCACCGTCTATCCGCTGGCGATGCTGCTCTACGGCAGCATCCATTCGACGCCGCCGGGCATGGCCGGCGAGTTCAACGCGGCGGGCTATCGCGCGCTGCTCCAGGCCGACAACCTGCAGGCGCTCGCCAACACCGCGCTGATCTCTTTCGTGAAGACGGTGCTGTCGCTGACGCTCGCGATCCTGATGGCGTGGATCGTGGCCCGCACCGACACGCCGGGCCGCGGCGCGCTGGAGATCCTGATCACCCTGCCGTTCTTCATCCCGCCGATCCTGACGGCGACGGCGTGGGCGATGCTGGGCAACCCGCAGGTCGGCACCATCAACCTGGCCTGGCGCTGGCTGGTCGGCAGCGACGACGCCAGGTTGATCGACGTCTATTCCTACGGCGGCATCGTCTGGCACATGATGCAGTACTCGACGCCGTTCATCTTCCTGTTCGTGGTCGACGCCTTCCGCGCCATGGATCCCTCGCTCGAGGAGGCGAGCCGCATGTCGGGCGCCTCGCGCTGGCAGACCTTCTGGCGCGTCACCTTCGCGCTGATGCTGCCGGTCACGACGTCCGCTTTCATCCTCAGTTTCATC
>DASXQC010000895.1:0-2356 GCA_036493235.1 Reyranella sp. | reverse complement strand
ACCTGCACGCCGGCGCGCTCGAGGTCGCGTGCCCAGCGGATGTTGGCTTCCTCGTCGAAGCGCGCCTTGAGCTCGACCAGCGCCGTCACGGTCTTGCCGGCCTCGGCCGCCGCGATCAGCTCCTTGACGATCGGCGAGTCGGCGGACGTGCGATAGAGCGTCTGCTTGATCGCGACCACGGCGGGATCGCGCGCGGCCTGGCGCAGGAACTGCACCACGACGTCGAAGCTCTCGTAGGGATGGTGGACGACGATGTCCTTGGCGCGGATCGCCGCGAAGCAGTCGCCGCCGAAATCGCGGATGCGCTCGGGGAAGCGCGCGTTGTACGGCGTGAACTTCAGGTCCGGCCGGTCATCGACGATCACCGCCTTGACGTCGCCGATGTTGAGCATGCGGTCGAGCTCGAACACGTGCACGACCTGGCCCGCCATCTCGAGCTGATCGAACAGGAAGTCGCGCAGCTCGCTCGGCATGTGCGCGTCGATCGAGATCGAGATCAGGTCGCCGCGGCGGCGGCGCTTCAGCGCGCTCTCGTACAGCAGCACGAGGTCTTCGGACTCCTCGTTGATCTCGACGTCGCTGTCGCGGATCAGGCGGAAGAAGCCGCGCTCGGTCACCTCGTAGCCGGGGAACAGGCGCGGCAGGAAGATCGCGATCAGCTCTTCCAGCGGCAGGAAGCGGATGCTGCCGCCGGGCAAGCGCACGAAGCGGTCGACCTGCGGCGGCAGTGGCAGCAGCGCCATCAGCTGCCGCTTGTCGTCCTTGCGATGCAGCTTGAAGATCGCCGAGAAGCCGCCGTTCGGGAGGAACGGAAACGGATGCGCCGGATCGACCGCCAGCGGCGTCAGGATCGGGAAGACCTGATCGATGAAATAGGTCTCGAGCCAGGCCCGCTCGCTGGCGGTGAGCTCGGAGCCGGCCAGCACCGCGATGCCGGCGTCGCGCAGCTCGCCCTGCAGAGTGCCCCACACACGCTGCTGCTCGTCCATCAGGATCGAGGCGCGCTCGCGGATGGCCGAGAGCTGCTCGCCGGGCGTCAGGCCGTCGTCGCTCAACTGGGTCGCTCGGTTGGGCAGCATGTCGACCAGGCCGGCCACCCGGACCATGTAGAATTCGTCCAGGTTGGCCGCCGAGATCGACAGGAAGCGGACTCGCTCCAGCAGCGGATGCCGGGCGTTGCTCGCCTCCTCCAGCACCCGCGTATTGAACGCAAGCCAGGAAAGTTCGCGGTTGATGAAGCGTCGGGGGCTGTCGGCCGTTATGGCGCCAGCCACTTCGGAAGCGAGGGCGTCCATTGCTATCGTGCTTTGTCAGTTGATCTCAAGAACGGTACCGTCTCTCCATGGTCCTGTCATGGAAATTCCCTAAGGTGCTGATTCAAAAGAGTTTTGGGAAGCATACGCCATGAAGACCATTCTCCTTCTGCGCCATGCGAAATCGACTTGGGGCCAGCCCGGGTTGGACGACCATGAGCGGCCGCTGAACCGGCGCGGCGAGCGGGCTGCCGAGACGATGGCGGAGTACATCGTCCATAACGCGCCGCGGCCTGACTTGATCCTGTGTTCGACGGCCGTGCGGACGCGCCAGACGCTGGCGCCGCTGGTCCATTGCCTCGCCCAGCCCGCCCCGCCGATCGCCCTGGAAAAGGGCCTCTACCTCGCCGCGGAGGGCGAGTTGCTGGTGCGGCTACGGGCGATCGCAGAGGACGTCCGGACCGTCCTGTTGATCGGCCACAACGAAGGCATCGGCGAGCTGGCGGCCGCCCTGGCCGGCGACGGCGAGCCCGCGGCCCTCGACAGCCTGCACGAGAAGTTCCCGACCGGGGCGCTGGCGATCCTGCGGCTGGGCGAGGTCCCCTGGCAGGACCTTGCGCCGGGGGATGGCGAACTCCTGGCCTTCGTTCGGCCGCGCGACATCGGCGAGTAGGCGTTTCACCCCGTTCCACGCGGCGTCCCACACAGCTGGGACGCTTCCGATGCCTATTCTATAAGGGCTTCAGGCGATTCGTCCCACGTTTCGCGCTTATGCATGTAGGCAATGCATGCGTTGCCTATATTGCATGCATTGCCTGCGCCGGAGACTAGTAGGTGCCGGGGTATTGCCCCCCATCCATCAGGATGTTCTGGCCGGTCATGTAGCCGGCATGCACGCTGCACAGGAACGCGCACATCATGCCGAACTCCTCGGCGGTTCCGAAACGGCCGGCCGGATGGGCCTTGGCGCCCGCGGCGTACTCCTCCTCGAAGCTCTTGCCGGACTTCGCCGCGCGCGACTTGGTCGTGTTGCGCAGGCGGTCGGTGTCGAACGGGCCGGGCAGCAGGCCGTTGATCGTGACGCCGTGGCGGATGGTGGTGCG
>DASXQC010000894.1:0-5594 GCA_036493235.1 Reyranella sp. | reverse complement strand
ACGCCGTCGACCTTCACGCGTCCGGCGGCGATCCAGCGCTCGGCATCGCGGCGCGAGCATAGGCCCGCCCGCGCGAGGCGCTTGGCGATGCGTTCGGGCTCGCCGGTTTTGGAGTCGCTTGCTTTGTGCTCGGTCACGTTGGTTCGCTCACTGGGCCGCCGCGGCACCGAGGAAGGCCTTGAACAGCCGGGCGTCGCCCTCGGAGATCAGGAACTCGGGATGCCACTGCACGCCGATGCAGAAGCGGTACTTCGGCGCCTCGATGCCCTCGATCACGCCGTCGGCGGCGATGGCGTTGACGATCACGCCGTCCGGCGCGTCGGCCGCGGCCTGATGATGGGCGCTGTTCACCTGCAGCTGCTCGGCGCCGACGATCCTGTGCAGTTGCGTGCCGGGCGCGACGGCGACGCTATGCCCGGGCTCGTTGCGCGGGTTGGGTTGCTCGTGGGCCAGCGCATCGGCCACCGAATCGGGGATGTGCTGGATCAGCTTGCCGCCCAGCACGACGTGCAGCAGCTGCTGGCCGCCGCAGATGCCCAGCACCGGCTTGTTTTGCGCCAGCGCGCCCTGGGTGACGCCGAACTCGAAGGCGGTGCGGCGATCCTTGGTGATCACCGTCGCGTGCTTCGCGCCGCCGCCGTAGTAGGACGGATCGACGTCGAACGCCCCGCCGGTCACCACCAGCGCGTCGATACGCTCGAGATAGTCAGCGATCCGGTCGGGCTCGTGCGGCAGCGCCACCGGCAGCCCACCCGCCGCGTCGATCGCGTCGAGGTAGTTCTGGCGCAGCGCGTACCAGGGAAACTTCGAGTACCCGCCGGGCTTTTCCGCATCCAGCGTGACTCCGATCAGGGGGCGAGGCATGCGGGCAGACTAGCACACTCCGTCATCATCATCTTTCCTCCCTGCGCGAAGCGCGGGGAGGTGTCAGCGTTTTACGCTGACGGAGGGGTCGTGGGCTGCCGCACGTGGCTTCTGACCCCATCGCCCTCGTATGACCAGGACACTTCCCCTTGCCGGATTCCGGCAAGGGGAAGAAGGCTGAACGAGTTTGAGCTAGCGCGGCGCGACGATGTTCCTCGGCACGTCCTTGAAGGGCTTGCTGGTGTCGACGCTGGTCTCGCGCGGCATCTTGAGGACGCGCTCGGAGATGATGTTGCGCTGGATCTCGTCGGTGCCGCCGGCGATCGAGGAGGCGGGGACGGAGACCAGGATTTCGGCGATGGTGCCGTTCATCGGGCTGTCCTCACCGCTCAGCAGCGCATCGGCGCCGGTCAGGTAGGTGTGCACGCGGGCGGCCTGGCGGGCGACGTTGCTGGCCACCAGCTTGCCGAGCGAGCCTTCCGGGCCTTGCGGCTTGCCCTGCTCCTGGGCAGCCCGCGCGCGGCGGGCGGTCCATTCGGCCGACTTGGACATGATCAGGAGCTTGGCGATCTCCTGGCGCACCACCGGATCGTTGATCTTGCCGGTCTCCCTGGCGCGCTGCAGGACGAGGTCGACCCGGCCGGCGCGCTGCGGATACCACTTGTAGGGCTCCATCGTCGTCGCGATCTCGGCCCGCTCCTCCTCGTAGATGCGGCCGGGCTTCTGGCTGGCGCTGGCCCAACTCCGCAGGCCGTCGGCGCCGCGGCGCTCGTGCATCAGGGTCGTGGTCGCGACGGTCCAGCCGTCGCCGACGTCGCAGATCATCTCCTCCGGCGCCACCTCGGCGTCGGTGAAGAACACCTGGTTGAACGAGGCGTGGCCGTTCATCTGGCGTAGCGGATGGACCTGAACGCCGGGCTGCTTCATGTCGAGAATGAAGTAGGCGAGGCCCTTGTGCTTGACCTTGTCCCAGTCGGCGCGCGCCAGCAGCAGGCCCCAATGGGCCTTGTGCGCCGAGGTGGTCCACACTTTCTGGCCGTTGATCACCCACTTGTTGCCGCGCTTGTCGGCGCGCGTCACCGCACCCGCCATGTCCGAGCCTGAGCCCGGCTCGCTGAACAGCTGGCACCAGGTGTCCTCGCCAGTGAGGATGCGCTTCAGGTACTTCTGCTTATGCAGGTCGGTGCCATGCGCCAGGATGGTCGCGGCGGCCAAGGTGCGGATGCCGGCCTTGGCGACGCCGATCGCGCCGATCTTCGCGAATTCCTCGTCGACGACGGCGTTGAATTTCACCGGCAGATCGCGGCCGTACCATGCCTTCGGCCAGTGCGGCGCGCCCCAGCCGGAGTCGCACAGCTTCTCGCGCCATTCGACCAGGCCGTAGTCGGGGCTCCAGTTGGCCTCGAGCCAGGCGCGGACCTCGGCGCGGACGTTCTCTTCCGTCGGGGCGGTGGTGGTGTCGGTCATGGTCATATTCCCTTACTCCGCCGCCTGCTGGCCCCAGGCCTGGATCATCTTTTCGCGATGCTCGTTGGCATCGCCGAACAGGATCTCGCTCGACTTGGCGCGCTTGAACCACAGATGGGTATCGTTGTCCCAGGTGAAGCCGATGCCGCCATGCATCTGCACGGCGTGGATCGCGGTCTGCAGGTAGGCCTCGGACGCCTGCGCCTTGGCAAGCGACGCCAGCGCCGGCACGTCGCCGTCGCCCTCGTCGAGCGCCGCCGCGGCGTAGTAGGCCGCCGACTTCGCCAGCTCGACCTCGGCCAGCATGTCGGCCGCCTTGTTCTTGGTGGTCTGGAACGAGGCGATCGAGCGGCCGAACTGCATGCGCATCTTGACGTACTCGAGCGCGTCCTCGCGCAGCCGGTCGGCGCCGCCCACCATTTCGTTGGCCAGGCACACGAGCGCTTGCTGCATGGTCTTGGTGAAGGCCGGGCCACCGGTTCCCTCGGCGCCGAGCGGCTGGGCTTCGACGCCCTTGAAGATGAGGCGCGCGAGCTTGCGCGTCTCGTCCATGGTCTTGAGCTTGCGGCGCGTCAGACCGGGCGCATTGCCCGCGACGGTGAAGAAGGAGAGGCCATCGGCGCCCTTGGCCTTCTTGCGCGCGACCACGACGATCAGGTCGGCGGTGTGGCCGTCGATCACGAAGCTCTTGGCGCCGTCGAGCTTGTTGGCTGTCGCCGTCATGGCGATGCCCGCGGCATCGATGCTGCCGTTCTCTTCCTGGAAGGCGAAGGTGGCGGTCTTGCTGCCGTCGGCGAGGCCGGGCAGGAGGGCCTTCTTCTGCTCTTCCGTGCCAGCGTTGAGGATCGCGGTCGCGGCCAGCATGGTCGAAAGGAATGGCGCGCACAGCAGGTTGCGGCCCATCTCCTCCAGCACGATGCCGAGCTCGCCGAAGCCGAAGCCCTGGCCGCCATAGGCCTCGGGGATGTGGATGCCGGTGAGGCCGAGTTCCTGGTTCAGCCGCTTCCAGCCCTCGCGGTCGAAGCCTTCGTCGGTCGCCATCAGGCGGCGCACTTCCTTGGTGGGCGAGCGCGCCTCCAGGGCGCGGCGCAGGGTGCCGCGGAATTCCTCTTGTTCAGCCGAAAAGCTGAATCGCATCGCTACTCCTCCGAAGCCATTTCTCGGCTATTTTCCCCGTTATGACCGGCCCGACAAGGCTCTCTCCGATGGAACGCGCATTGCAGCAGGCGCACGCAGCCGCAGAGCGGGGCGAGGTGCCGATCGGCGCCGTGATCGTCGGCCCCGACGGCGTTGTGCTGGCCGAAGCCGGCAATCGCACAGAGGGTGATCGCGACCCGACGGCCCATGCCGAGCTGCTGGCGATCCGCGCCGCGGCCGCGAAGCTCGGCGCGCCACGGCTGGTCGAGTGCGATCTCTACGTTACGCTCGAGCCCTGTCCGATGTGCGCCCAGGCGATCTCCTTCGCGCGCATTCGCCGGCTCTACTATGGCGCCTCCGATCCCAAGGGCGGCGGCGTCGAGCACGGCCCGCGTATCTTCGGCCAGCCGACCTGCCATCACGCGCCGGAGGTCTATGGCGGCATCGCCGAGAGCGAGGCGGCTCGATTGCTGCGCGATTTCTTCAAAGCCCGGCGCTGACCGGGGCAAGGGACCATCATGCATCTCGGGAGAAAGTACCGGCTGAGCGAGCTCCTGGCCTGGACGGCCGTCGAGACCTCATGGCTGCTCGCCTGGTCGGTGTTGGTGACGCTGTTCCTGGTGCTGACGAAGTGGAGCTTCCTCACGGTGCCCTCGACGCTGCTCGCGGTCGTCGGCACCGCGGTGGCGGTGGTGCTCGCCTTCAAGAACCAGCAATGCTTCTCGCGCATCAACGAGGCGCTGACGGTATGGGGCCAGATCACCGCGACCAGCCAGATGTGGGCAATCAAGCTCGTCTGCACGCTCGGCCAATCCGAGCAGGGCGCGGAACCGGCAGTGCTGAAGATGCTGGTCGACCGCCACCTTGCCTGGCTGACGGCGCTGCGCTTCTCGCTTCGCGTGCGCAAAGTCTGGGAGAACACCTTCGAAGCGGGGAACGCGCGATACATGGCCGGGCAGCCGACGCCCGAGAGCCAGTCGACGCTCGACCGGGAGCTGGCGGCGTATCTCCCGCCAGACGAGCTGGCACGGGTGACGGGCCATCGCGACGAGACGGAAACGCTGCTGCTGCAAGGGCAATACGGCGCGGTCAATACGCTGTACCGCCAGGGCAAGCTCGATTCGACGGCCTATTTCCAGCTGACAGCTCCGCTCGACGAGCTGATGCGCCTGCAGGCGCACGCCAAGCGGATCAAGGACTATCCCTACGCGCGCAACTACTACTCGATCACGCTGGTCCTGGTGAACGCGTTCGTGATCCTGATGCCGTTCGGGCTTTTTCCCTCCTTCTGGGACGCAGGCGCGGCGAGTGGCATCTCACTCTGGACGGCCTGGCTCAACGTGCCGGCCAGCCTGTTCGTCGGCTGGACGTTCCTGACGCTCGAAAAGGTCGGCGAGGCCTCGTCCAACCCATTCGAAGGCGGCGCCAACGACGTGCCGATCTCGGCCATCGCGCGGCGGATCGAGATCGAGTTCAAGGCCATCCTCGGCGAGAAGACCGATCTGGTGCCACACGAACCCAAGGCCAGCGTGCTGCTTTAGGACTCCACGAGTCTAGCGCTTCACGAACTTCAGGAAGAACTCGTCCTTGGGCATCGGCGGGTCAGGCGTGTTCTTGTCGCGCGGATCGTTGGGGTTGCGCAGGAAGGTGCCCTCGGCGGCTAATTTGAAGCCCGCGGACTCCACTTCCTTGCGCAGGAAGGCCTCCTCGATCCGGTGCAATGTGCCCGATTCGGAGATGCCGGTGCCGGGCCGGCCGGAATGGTCGCCGATCACGAAGAAGCCGCCGGGCTTCAGCGCCTTGAACACCGCCTTGTTCATCGCCGCGCGATCGACACCCAGGAATCCCAGGTCGTGGTAGTTGAACATCAAGGTCACCAGGTCGAGCTTGCCGTCGGCGAGCTCGGTCGGCACCGGATCCTCGAATGGTCGGACCACCGCCACGATCGGTGCGGCGGCGATGTTGTTGGCCGTCATCCGGCTCGAGCGGTCGGCCAGCACCTCGGCCAACGAACGGGGCGGGCCGGCCGGTGGCGGTGCCGGCGCGGCCTTCACCGTGGGATTGGAATTGCCTTCGGGATTGGCAGGTTTGGGCGGCGGCGCGGCAGGGCGTGGCCGGCTCTGGCC
>DASXQC010000893.1:0-2950 GCA_036493235.1 Reyranella sp. | reverse complement strand
AGGCGATGCGCCGGTCGCGCAGCGCCACCGGCAGCGAGGCGAAGCCGTCGGGCAGGGGCGCCTGGGTCAGGATATCGCCGATGTACCAGGCGGCCGCCTCGTCGACGAGTTGGACGGGATCGGGCTTCGGCTGGTCGCGGCGGACCTGTGGCGGCGCGAAGCGGCCACCGTTGGCGAGGCCACTGTAGAGGCCGGCCATCTCGAGCGGCGAGACGGTCGCGCTGCCGAGCGCCATGCCGAGCGAATTGCCGGGATCGCCCGGCGGCAGGATCGGGTTGGCGCCGGCCGCCCGCAGGGTCGACAGGAAGCGCGCCGGCCCGACGCGTTCGAGCGCCAGAACGGCCGGGATGTTGAGCGACTGCTGCAGCGCCCGCCGCACCGTGACGGTGCCCTGGTGTCCGTGGTCGAAGTTGTGCGGCAGCCAGTCCTTGAAGCGCACCGGCACGTCCTCGACGATCGATTCGGGATGGAGCGTGCGGTCGTCGAAGGCCAGCGCGTAGATCATCGGCTTCAGCGCCGAGCCGGGCGAGCGGTGGGCGCGCACCAGGTCGACCTGACCAGCGCGGCCGAAGAAGTCGCCGCCCGCCAGCCAGGCCACGACGCCCCGGGTGCGGTTGTCCATCACCACCATGGCAACCTGCGCATGGTCGGGCATCTCGCCGCGTTCCTCGGCAACGAGCTGGGCCAGGCTCGACTGGAGCTGCAGGCGGATGGTGGTCGGGATGGTCGTGCCGGGCGATTGCCCCGACAGCCAGGCCGCGAGGTGCGGCGCGTTCATCGGCAGGGCGAGGCGGTGCGTCGGCACCGGGCGGCTCATCGCCATGTCGTAGAGATTCTGGTCGAGCACGTGGTCTTCCAGCCCGCGCGCCAGCACGCCGTCGCGGCCGTCCTTCGCCGCGACGGGCGAACGGTCGGGCCGGCGACGGCTCGGCGACTGTGGGATGGCGACCAGCAGGGCGGCCTCGGCGGCATTGAGCTGCTTGGGCTCCTTGCCGAAATACGCAAGCGAAGCGGCGCGTACGCCCTCGAGGTTGCCGCCCATCGGGGCCAGCGTGAGGTAGATCCCCATCACCTCGCGCTTGGAGAAATGCCATTCGAGTTGAATGGCGCGGGCGGCCTCGATCACCTTGCTGACGAAGGTGCGCGGTCTTGGCTCGAGCAGGCGGGCAGCCTGCATGGTGAGCGTCGAGGCGCCGGAGACGATGCGGCCGCGGGTGATATCCAGCGCCGCGGAGCGCACGACCGCCAGCGGGTCGACGCCGAAGTGATAATCGAAGCGGCTGTCCTCGTAGGCCTTGAGCAGGGCGAGGTAGGTGGGATCGACTTCGTCGACCGTGGTCTTGAGCCGCCACATGCCGTCTGCCGTGGTGAAGGCGCGCAGCAGGCGGCCGTTGGCGTCGACCACCTCGGTCGAGCGGTCGAGGTAGCGTGTCAGATTGGGCGGGAAGATCCGGTCGAGCGCTAACGCCGCCGTCACCGTGAGGGTGACGGCAAGTGCTGCGCGAACCAGGACCTGCCGCGGGCTCATCGCGGCGCAATCGTCACGTGGTCGATCGCCGTGCGACCGAAGACGCGCGGCGCGTACATGTCGGAGACGTGGACCGCGGGCAGGGCGAAGCTGCCCGGCGTCACGGCGCGCACGATATAGGCGACATGGAAGCGATAACCACCGTCGAGCTCCTCGCGATCGGTGTCCCACCACGAGGAGTAGGTGCGGCGGCCGAGGTCGAAGGCCGCGAAGAAGCGGTCGTCGCGTGCCTCGGCGATGCGGCTGCGGGTGATGTTCGGCAAGAACGAGAAGTTCTTCACGGTGTCCTTGTTCACGACCGATTCGATCTCGAAGCCCGCGGGCAGCAAGTCGAGCAGAGCGACCTGATGATATCCGCGGTCCTCATTGTACCCTTCGATCGACACCACGAGCCGGTCGTTCTGACGCACCTTCTCGAGATCGGCGATCCTTCCATCCAAAGTGTAGAAAGTCCGGCCGACGCTGAGGCCCGCAACAGCCGCGGACTGCGGCTCCTTGGGCACGCCGCGGGCGGTGACCTGCAGCCAGATCGGCCGGTCGCCCTGGTTGCGGATATGCACGCCTTTTTCGATCGCCGCGCCGTCGGGGTTGAGCACCACCGGCTCCTTGGTCGAATGGCGGGTATCGCCGTCGACCGAGTAGGCGAGGTCGCTGTCGCCGGCCATGGCGTGCGCCGCCAGCACCAGCCAAGCCTGTTCCTGGGTCGTGGTGTACTCGACCCGGGCGACCATCTTCTCGCGCACGACGTTGGCGACGGTCTGCAGGCCCTCCGTCCCGCCGGCCTCCTTGGCGAGTGCCAGCAGGGCGGCGCGGTCGCGCAAGGCCGAGCCGTAATAGTCGTGCGTATCGCGCTGGTCGATGCGCTGGCGGGCCAAGCCGAAGGCGAGCCGCGCCCGGCCGGGCTCGCCGACCTGATTGAGCGCGGCCGCGAGCTGCGTCCAGGCCAGGCCACCGACGATGTCGCTGCCCTTGGCGTCCTGGAAGTAACGGACGCGGCCGGCATCGGCGAGGCCCGCCTTGGCCAGCACGTACCAGCCATAGGCCTGCGCGTCGGGCGACATCTTCTCGACCGAGCGGCTGAGCCAGGTCAGCGCGCGCGACAGAGAAGCTGCAGGCACCGCCATCTTCTGGTCGCGTGCCCTGAGCAGGAAGTCGGTCGCGTAAGCTTGCAGCCATTCGGCGGCAGGGGAGGAGTACGGTCCCCACATGCCGAACGAGCCGTCGGTCATCTGCATGTCGACGATCCGGTAGATCGCCTCCTGCACGCGGTCGGCGATCCTGGGATCGGCCGGCCCGTACCCGAGCAGCGCCACGTCGTTGTAGTAGAGCAGCGGCAGTGCCCGGCTGGTCGTCTGCTCGATGCAGCCATGCGGGTACTTGTCGAGTGCGCGCAGGAGGCCGGGCACGTCGATGCCGGGGATG
>DASXQC010000892.1:0-2526 GCA_036493235.1 Reyranella sp. | reverse complement strand
GATGCTGGTGGTGTCGGCGAGCCTGCCGAGCGCGGCCGCGCCCAGGCCGCCGATGCCGAAGGCGACGCCGAAGAACATGCCGGAGATCATGCCGAAGCGATGCGGCACCAGTTCCTGCGCGAACACGATGATCGAGGACGTGGTCGATGACAGCACGAGGCCGATGCAGATCGTCAGCACCGCACCAAGATGCAGGCCGACATAGGGCAACGCCAGCGTGAACGGCAACGCGCCGAGCACCGAAATCCAGATCACGATCTTGCGGCCAAAGCGATCGCCGAGCGGCCCGCCGAGGAAGGCGCCGACCGCGTTGGCGGCAAGAAAGATGAAGAGATAGAGTTGGGCGGTCTGGGTCGAGACGTGGAATTTGTCGATCAGGTAGAAGATGTAATAGCTCGACAGGCTCGAAACGTAGAGCTGCTTGGAGAACAGCAGCGCGACCAGCACCGCGAGCGCGACGCGGCGCGAGCTCGGCGCATCCGGATGCATGGCAACGGCTGTGGCCTTCTTCGCCGCGATCTGCGGCCGGTACCACATCCCGATCCGCCACAGGATGATGATCGCCACGAACGCGATCGACGAGAACCAGGCGATCGAGGGCTGGCCGAACGGCACCACGATCAGCGCCGCCAGCACCGGGCCCATCGAGGTGCCGAAGCTGCCGCCAAGCTGGAACACCGATTGCGCGAAGCCATAACGGCCGCCGGAGGCAAGCCGCGCGATCCGCGCCGACTCCGGATGAAACACCGCTGATCCCAGTCCGACCAGAGCCGCCGCGATCAGGATCGACGGATAGGTGCTGGCGATAGAGAGCAGCAGCAGGCCGACGAAGGTCGAGCCCATACCGACTGCCAGCGAAAACGGTTGCGCCTTCCTGTCGGTGACATGGCCGACCACCGGCTGCAGCAGCGACGCGGTGAACTGGAAGGCCAGCGTGATCATGCCGATCTGCGCGAAGTTCAGCGCGTAGGCGTCTTTCAGGATCGGATAGACCGAAGCGATCAACGACTGCATGGTGTCGTTGAGGAAGTGCGAGAAGCTGATGCCGGCGAGCACGATGTAAGCCGGTCCGGCCGCCCTTGCCTGCAAGCCCGGCGTCACGCCTTCAACGATGACCGGTTCGGTCAACACTTCTTCGGAGACGACGACGGACTTGTTCAATTGCACTTTTCCCAATGAGATTCGCTAGTGGTCCAATTCCAACATTTGCATCCGCTCCACTAGCCAAGCCGGTACCTACGACAGCAAGCCCTCGCCTGCTACCGTCATAAACTTATGGCTGCGATGCAAAGGAGTGCCGCATCAATGGTCTTCACCTCACCCCGGCTGGGGAGAGGCGTCAGAGAGCCTGGCTAGTGGTCCAATTCCAACATTCGCATCCCGTTTCGGCGGGCACCATTGCGAATGTTGGAATTGAAGGACCACTAGAAAATATTGATTCTAGTGGAGCTTTGGATTTGACGTTCGCTTGCGAGCGCGCGGCCTACAGGTAGCGAACGTCAAATCCGCTCCACTAGCAGCGCGTCAGGCCGCGGCCTGACCCAGCGCGGCGACGATGTTGTCCACGACGTCCTCGACCAGGATGCGGTCGTCGCCCTCGCCCATCACGCGAATCACCGGCTCGGTGCCGGAGGAGCGCACCAGCAGGCGGCCGTGGCCGTTGAGACGTTTCTCGCCGGCGTCGATCGCGGACTTCACGTCGGCGTCGTCGAGCGGCTTGCCACTGCGGTAACGCACGTTCTTGAGTATTTGGGGCAAGGGATCAAAACGGTGGCAGACTTCCGACACCGGGCGGCGCAGCTTCTGCACCACCGCCAGCACCTGCAGCGCGGCGACGAAGCCGTCGCCGGTGGTGGCGTAGTCGGACAGGATGATGTGACCCGACGGCTCACCGCCGAGATTGTAGCCGCCACTCAGCATCTTCTCGAGTACGTAGCGGTCGCCGACCGGCGTGCGCAGCGTCTCGAGGCCGAGGCCCCCGAGGAAGCGCTCGAGGCCGAGATTGGACATCACGGTCACAACTATTCCGGGCTTCGAAAGACGTCCGTCTTCTTTCCAGCTCTGCGCGATCACCGCAAGTAGCTGGTCTCCGTCGACAATGTGGCCGCGCTCGTCGACCAGGATGACGCGGTCGGCATCGCCGTCGAGCGCAATGCCGATGTCGGCGCGCAATTCCCGCACCTTTCGGCAAAGTGCTTCCGGTGCGGTCGAACCGCATTCCTTGTTGATGTTGAAGCCGTCGGGCTCGACGCCGATCGCGATCACGTCGGCGCCCAATTCCCACAGCGCTTCCGGCACCACCTTGTAGGCCGCGCCATTGGCGCAATCGACCACGACGCGCAGTCCGTCGAGCGAGAGATCGCGCGGCAGCGTGCGCTTGGCGAATTCGATATAGCGGTCGTGCACGCCGTCGATACGGCGGGCGCGGCCGAGGCTCGCGCTTTGCGCGAGTCTGCGGTCGAGGGATTCGTCGAGCAGCTGCTCGATCTGTCTCTCGACGTCGTCGGAGAGCTTGAAGCCCTGCGG
>DASXQC010000891.1:0-2187 GCA_036493235.1 Reyranella sp. | reverse complement strand
TCGCGCGGCGCGATGCTCTCGGCGTCGACGAAGCCGAGCGGCGTCGATTCGATCGGCTCGGGGGCGATGTTGCGCCATACGTTGTATTCGGCGAAGCGCTTGTTCAGCCGCTGTTCGGCCTCCTCCGGCGGCAGCAGGTCGCGCACGCGCTGCGGGCCGGACTTCTCGGTGTAGTCGTTGTGCACGCTGATCACCGGCTGGCGGTAGCCGCGCTCGACCGCGCGCTCGCCGGTCCGCACGGTGTGGTCGAACACAATGACCTTCGACGCGCCGGTTTCGCGCTTCACCAGCTCCTCGACCTCTCGATAGTAGGTCGACTTCAGCTCGGCATCGTCGTGGAAGTCGCTCACCTTGGTGTCGTGGTGCGTCAGAATGAAGGCCTGCTTGTCGAGCGACAGGTCCTTGGCGTAGGGCCGCGCATTGTGCACGCGCACCTTGAAGAACCGGTAATTGCCGTCGCGGCGCGGCACACCGGTGCCCTCCGGCGGATTGTAGGTGACCGGCGGGATGCTGAGATCGGCGAGATAATTCACATCAGCGTCGACGTAAGTCATGCCGATCCTCGGGTTGGAAAACGCTCTATCGGGAATGCGGACGTCGGGCATGGCAACCCACTCCTTCTCATAACGTCACCTCCCTAAGTGGGCGCCACTATAGGCTGCGAAAGCCCCTCGCTTGGTGAGAAGAATTCATGGGCTCATGTCGCGGCTCATGCCGCGAGTTCCAGGACCTCCATGACCTCGGCCGGGCCCTTGATCGGCCGTGGATTATTGAGCACGGCGCGGTCGTGCATCGACTTCTCGGCGATCTCGCGGAAGCGGTCCTTGCCGACCCCGACCTCGCTCAAACGACCTGGCAGGCCGAGCGTGGCGACCAGGCCCGCCACCAGGTCGGCGGCCGGCGTATCGGGCTTGCCGAAGGCCTCGCTGACCCGCTTCTGGCGGTCGGCGTTGGCGGGCAGGTTCCAGCGCAGCACCGACGGCAGCATGACGCACGAGGTGTGACCGTGCGGCACGTGGCACGCGGCGCCCAGCACGTGGCCGATGCCGTGGCTCGCCCCGACGCCCACACCCGAGGTGCCGGCGCCGATCGACAGCCACATGCCGAACTGGAGGTTCATGCGCGCCTCCCTGTCGTCGGGATGCGCCTTGTGCGCCGGCAGCGCCGACGTCAGGAGCTTCAGCGCCTCGGTCGAGGTGCCCAGAGCAAATGGATTGGCCTGCTGAGAGCACAGCCGCTCGACCGCGTGATCGACAGCCTTCAGGCCGGTCGACAGCATCAGGTCCATCGGCGTGGCGAGCGTCGCCGCCGGATCGAGCACGATCACCCGCGGCACGATCAGGCGATGGCCGAAGCTCTCCTTGATGCCATGGCGCGGATCGCTGATGCCGGCATAGGCGTTGAACTCGGCGGCAGACAAAGTCGTCGGCACGGCGATCATGCGGATCGCATCGGCCGGTGGCTTGATCGCCTCCGAGGGTGGCGCCGCGCCGTCCTTCGCCCGGCCGGCGCGATAGGCATCGAGGTCCTCGATCGCATTTACGTTCTGCCACAGCGCAATCAGCATCACCTTGGTGGCGTCGATCGCCGAGCCGCCGCCGACCGTCACGATCAGGTCGGCCTTCGCCTCGCGCGCGCTTTGTGCACCCTCCACGACACAAGGCCGCGGCGAGTGCGCCGTGATGCCGGCGTAGACGCCCGCATAGCGGTCGCGGAGTTCCTTGATGATGTCGGCCAGCAAGGCGCTTTGCGCCACCGACTTGGTCGTGGTGACGAACACGCGCTTCGCTCCCAGCCGCTCGGCCTCGGCCCGCACAGCGGCTCCTGCCGGACGGCCATAGACCACGCGCTCGATGTCCTGATGTCCGTGAATGCCGTTCAGCATGGTCTTCACTCCTAGAAGTCTCCTCACCCTGAGGAGCGGCCGCAGGCCGCGTCCCGATTACCGCGGAGTAATCTCCGCGGCTTGGTGAGCGGCGAGCACCATCTTCGTGGCCCATCCTTCGAGGCGCCACGCTACGCATGGCTCCTCAGGATGAGGTCTTAGTGCCGGCCGACCGTATCGATGCTTGTTGGCGTGGTCTATAACGAGCCGTTGTTGTTCGGGAGTGAAGCGAAATGCCGGGCGCCTTGGAAGGCCTAAAAGTCATCGATCTTTCGCGCGTCCTGGGCGGGCCCTATTGCGCC
>DASXQC010000890.1:0-10957 GCA_036493235.1 Reyranella sp. | reverse complement strand
TGTGTCAGAAACAATGAAGCCGCCGGGAGCGGCGGCTTCGTTGGGTCATGACCTTTCGCGCCGCCTATGTTAGCGACGTAAAATACCAACCCTTGGTGAGCAGGTTCGTGGTCATGGGCGCCTGTTTACGCTCGCCATGGTGGCTCTGTCAACGGCACGCGCCTATCGTTCCGCAATGATCCCCTCCTCTCTTCTCGGCGCCGCGCCGTGGTGGCGGCCCAACGCCGGAAGCGTTCTCGCAATACGCGGCGGCCGGCCGCTCGTCGGCACCTATCCGATCAGCGGCGCCAAGAACGCCGTCCTGCCGCTGATGGTGTCGGCCTTGCTCACGCCGCATCTCGTCACCCTGCGCAACGTGCCCGGTAACCTCGATGTCGCCGTGCTGGCCGCGCTGCTGCAGCGGTTGGGATGCGAGATGAACTGGTCGTCGCGCGCCGACGGCCTTGCCGTGACAATCTCGGCCGACCGACTGCGGCCTACCGACATCGACCGGGAGTTGGTCTCGCGCATGCGCGCTTCCGTCCTGCTGCTCGGCGCCCTGGTGGGGCGCTGCGGCGAGGCCCGGCTGCCGTTGCCGGGCGGCGACGCGATCGGCCTGCGCGGCATCGACTTCCACCTCGCTGGGCTGTGCGCGATGGGTGCCACGGTCGCGCTCGACGGTGGGATGATCGACGCGACGGCGCCCGATGGCTTGCACGGCGCCGACATCCTGTTGCCGACGCCGTCGGTCGGCGCCACCGAGAACCTGATGCTGGCGGCGGTGCTGGCGAGCGGCCGCACCACCATCCGCAATGCTGCGTGCGAGCCCGAAGTCGCCGACCTCGCGGCCTGCCTTGTCGCCATGGGCGCCGTGATCACGGGTATTGGCAGCCACGAGTTGACGATCGAGGGGAACCGCACGCTCGGCGGCGCCGTGCACACCGTGCTGCCCGACCGCATCGAGTTCGGCACGCTCGCCTGCGCCGCCGCGGCGACCGGCGGCCGTCTCGTGCTGCCTCAAGCACGCATCGCGCTGCTCGGCGCGGCCGCGCACCTCTATGAGGCAGCCGGCATCGCCCTGCACGAAGCACCCGACGGCGTGATCGTCGAACGCGCACTCGACGGACTGCGAGGCATCGACATCACGACCGGCCCCTTCCCGGAATTCGCGACCGATCTGCAAGCCCCGACCATGGCGCTTCTGGCAGTGGCACCCGGCGTCAGCGCCATCACCGAGACGGTGTTTGAGCAGCGCTTTCACCATGTCGGCGAATTGCGCAAGCTCGGCGCCAGCATCTCCGTCATCGGCCGCACCGCTCTGGTGCGCGGTGTTCATCGGTTGCACGGCGCAGCAGCGACCTGCAGCGACGTGCGCGCCGCCGCCGCGTTGGTCATCGCGGGCCTGTGCGCCGCCGGCGAGACTCGGCTCGACGGGCTCGAGCATCTCGACCGCGGCTATGACGGAATGACCGCGAAGCTGGCGGCCGTCGGCGCGGACATCGTCCGCACCGACATTGGCGGTTAGCTATTCGGCGGCGACAGCCATCGCCTGCTTGAGGCCTGGCATGGTGAAGCCGAGCTTGTCGAGCTTGTCGACCATGTCCTTGCCCTGGGCTTCTGCCGTCTCGACCAGCGGCGGCCGCACCGGCGTCCAGGCGCCATCTGCGCCGTAGTGGGCGATGACGTACTTCAACGCCGGGATCATGACGTAGCCCTGCATCACGCCGCGCACCTCGTTGATCCAGCTTTGCAGCTTCTCGCCCTCGGGCGTGGCGTACTTCTTGTAGGTCTCGGCGATCTTGCCAGGGTTGATGTTGGCGGTCGCACTGATGCAGCCCGCGCCGCCGGACTTGATGTTCTCGATCAACGGCTTCTCGTTGCCCGAGAAGACGTCGAAGCCATCTTTGGCGAAGGCGTCGATCATGCTCTTGGTATGGGCCCAGTCGTCCGACGAATCCTTCATGCCGGCGATCTGCTTCGGATAGGCCTTCATCAGCCGCTCGACCAGCTTGTGGGTGATCGGCACCGCCGACACCGGCGGGATGTGATAGAGGTAGACGCGCAGGCGATCGTCACCGACGCGCTGCACGACTTCCGAGAAGAAACGGAACAGCCCCTCTTCCGGCACGCCCTTGTAGTAGAATGGCGGCAGCATCAGCACGCCTGCGACGCCCTTCTTGGTGGCGTGGGCGGACACCTTCGCCGCCTCGTTGATCGAGCAGGCACCGGTGCCCGGCATCATGCGATCGGTCGGCACGCCCGCGGCGACCACCTTGTCGAGCAGATCCATGCGCTCGTCGGCCGACATCGAGTTGGCCTCGGAGTTGGTGCCGAACATTGCGAGCCCGCAATCCTGGCTGAGCAGCCACTTGCAGTGCGCGATGAAGCGGCCGAGGTCCGGCGACAGGTCGCGCTTGAAGGGAGTGACGACGGGCGAAAGAACGCCTTTGATCCGCTGGGCGGCCATGATGTTATGTCCTTCGGGAATTGCGCGCCTGTTTTCGCATCCAAGCGCCGGAGACGTCCAGTGGCAGAAATCCTCCCCGAAGACGGGTTCGCCGGTACCCTCGTCGGCCGGATCCAGACGCCGGCCGGGCCAAGCGTCGTCGCGGTGCGGCAAGACGGCGTTTCCGACATTTCAGCGGCCGCACCGACCGTCGCCGACCTGTGCAACGCGGCCGATCCGGTGGCGGTGGCGCGATCGAAGGGCGAACGGCTCGGGTCGCTGGACGACGTGGTTCATGCCCTGCTGGCGCCGATCGACCTGCAGGCGATCAAGGCGGCGGGCGTAACCTTCGCCGTCAGCCTGCTCGAACGGTTGATCGAGGAGCACTCCAAAGGCGACCTCAGCCGCGCCGAGACGGTGCGCGGCGAGTTGAAGTCGATTATCGGCGTCGATATCACCACCATCAAGCCGGGCACGCCCGAAGCCGAGGCGCTGAAGAAGACGCTGGTGGCGCGCGGCGCCTGGTCACCCTATCTCGAGGTCGGCATCGGCCCCTATGCCGAGATCTTCACCAAGGCGCCGCCGATGTCGGCGGTGGGCTACGGCGCGGAGATCGGCATCCGGCCCGATTCCGACTGGAACAATCCCGAGCCCGAAGTGACGCTGATCGTCAGTGCCGCCGGCAAGATCGTCGGCGCGACGCTCGGCAACGACGTAAACCTGCGCGACATGGAAGGTCGCAGCGCGCTGCTGCTAGGCATCGCCAAGGACAACAACGCCTCGTGCTCGATCGGGCCGTTCGTGCGGCTGTTCGATGCGACCTTCACGCTCGACGACGTGCGTAAGGCCAAGGTCGATCTCGAGGTCACCGGGCCCGACCAGTTCCGCCTGCGCGGCTCGAGCGATCTCTCGAAGATCAGTCGCGATCCGACCGACCTCGTCCACCATGCGATGGGCAAGCTGCACCAGTATCCCGACGGCATGGCGCTGATGACCGGCACGCTGTTCGCGCCGACCGAGCAACGCAAGCCGGGCGGCCACGGCTTCACCCACATGGTCGGCGACCTGGTGTCGATCCGTTCGCCCAAGCTCGGCACGCTGACCAATCGCGTGAATCATTGCGACAAGATCGCACCATGGACGTTTGGCATCTCGGCGCTGATGCGCAACCTCGCCGGCCGAGGCCTGTTGAAGTGACCGACGTCACGCGCCTGCCGGCATCGGTCCTGCGCGAGAAGATCGCGGGCAAGGAACTCTCGCCGGTCGAGCTCACCAAGGCCGTGCTGGCGCGCGCGGAGAAGCTGCAGCCTGTCCTGAACTGCTTCATCACTCTGGTGCCCGAGCAGGCACTCGCTGCAGCGAAGCAGGCCGAGGACGACGTCATGCAGGGCAAGCCGCTCGGCCTGCTGCACGGCATCCCCTACGCGGCGAAGGACCTGGTGAATACCGCCGGCGTGCGCACGACTTTCGGATCACTGCTGCACAAGAACAATGTGCCGAACAGCGACGCCGTCGCCAACGAGCGCGTGAAGCAGGCGGGCGCGATCCTGTTCGGCAAGACCACCACGCCCGAGTACGGCCACAAGGCGCTGACCGACGCGCCGCTGTTCGGCCGCACGCGCAATGCCTGGAGCGCCGCGCGGACGTCGGCCGGCTCGAGCGGCGGCGCGGCGGTCGCGGTTGCGTCCGGCATCGGGCCGATCGGCATCGCGACCGACGGCGGCGGCTCGACCCGCATTCCCGCCGCGGCCAACGGCGTGGTCGGGCTGAAGCAGAGCAACGGCGTGATCCCGCACAGCCAGGTCGCCGACCTGTTCGGCAACTACACCTACGTCACGCCGATGACGCGCACGGTGATGGACACCGCGCTGATGCTGCAGGCGATGGCGGGCCCGCATCCCAGCGACCCGTGGTCGATCGGCACCGTGCCGCAGGACTATCTCGCGGCGGCGCGGCCGGACGGCGACCTCGCGGGCAAGCGCTTCCTCTACAGCGCCACGCTCGGCAGCCGCTTCGTGTCGAAAGACGTGGTCGCGACGTTCGAGGCGGCGCTCGGCAAGCTCAAGGACGCGGGTGCCGAGCTGGTCGAGCTGACCGGCGAGCTGCCCGACATGGAGCCGATCTGGCGGGTGATCAACCACACGACCTGGCGCGCGCGCTTCGCCGACATGATCCTGCGCGACGGCGATCACATGACTCCCTCGCTGGTGCGCCAGGTGGCGATGGCCGAGGAGTGGAGCGGCGCCGACTACCAGCGCGCCATGTTCCAGCGCGCCGACCTCTTCCGCATGGTGCAGAAGTGGCTCGACGGTGCGGACTATCTCGTGACGCCGACGCTGTCGCGCACGGCGCTGCCGATCGAGCAGGACCTGTTCGAGCCGATCGTGATCGACGGCGTCGAGGTGGGCGAGCTGCGCCGCAACTGGTTCCCCTACACCATGCCGTTCAACATCACCGGGCATCCGGCGATCACGGTGAGCTGCGGCTTCGCCAGCGACAGCCTGCCGGTCGGCCTGCAGATCGTCGGCCGCTTTCGCGACGAGGCCTCGGTGCTGCGCGCCGCGGCGATCTACGAGGCGAGCGAGCCTTGGCTCGAGCGATGGCCCGACCTGTGAGGCGCCCGCCTCCGCTCAGCGCGGAGGAGATCCAGGCGCGCGTGCTGCATCGGGATGGGCTGATCCTGGTGATCGACAAGCCGGCCGGCCTCGCGGTCCATGCGGGGCCGAGCGGTGCGCCGAACCTGGAGGAATGCTTCGACGCTCTGCGCTTCGGTCTGCCGCGCCCGCCATCGCTGGCGCATCGTCTGGATGCGGACACGTCGGGCGTTCTGGTGCTCGGACGGCATCCAAAGGCGCTGGCGAAGCTCGGGCGGCTGTTCTCGGGACGCGACACCGAGAAGACCTACTGGGCCGTCGTCGAAGGCGCGCCGCCCGCCGACGAGGGCGTGTTCGACTGGCCGCTGCTGAAGCTGAACACGCGCAGCGGCTGGTCGGTGAAGGTGTCGGACAAGGGCCAGAAGTCCGTCTCGCGCTACAAGGTGCTGGGCCGCGCACCCGGCATGACATGGCTCGAGCTCACGCCCGAGACCGGCCGCACGCATCAGCTGCGCGTGCATTGCGCCCACGCCGGCTGCCCGATCATCGGCGACCGGCTCTACGGCAAGGCCACGCCCGGCCAGCAGCTCCATTTGCAGAGCCACGCGATTGTCTTGCCGCTGTCGAAAACCAAGCCGCCGATCCAGGTCGAAGCGCCGCCGGCGGCGCACATGCTCGTGGCGCTCAGGGCCTGCGGCTTCACAAGCTAGCGGCGAACAAATCCCAGCGTCCCGGCAGGCCCTTGAGATCGTGCGGGCCGCGATCGGCAAACTTCAGGCCCGCCCCCGCCACCAGATCGGTCACGACACGCGAGACCAGCACCTCGCCGGGCCCCGATTCCGACATCACCCGCGCCGCCGCGTGCACGGCGACGCCGCCGACATCGCTGCCACGCATCTCGATCTCCCCGGTGTGCAGGCCGGCGCGCAGCCGTACGCCGATCTCGCCCGCTGCCCCCGACAGCGCCAGCGCGCAGCGGACGGCGCGCCCTGGCCCATCGAATGTCGCCAGGATGCCGTCGCCGGTCGACTTCACCAGCCGGCCGCGATGACGGTCGATCATCTGCCGCGCCAGGCTGTCGTGCCTGTCGAGCAGCGAGCGCCAGCTCTTGTCGCCCAGCGCGACTGCGCTGCTGGTCGAATCGACGATGTCGGTGAACAACACGGTCGCCAGCACACGCTCCAGCTCGTCAGCGCCGGCATTGCGCTCGCCGGTCACGAATTCCTCTATGTCGCCCAGCAGGGCTTCGGTGTCGCCGGTCCAGAACGCATGATCGCCAGTGGGATACTCGATCAGCCGGGCACCCGGGATGGCCGCCGCCATCGCCCGTCCCGCCTCGATCGGCACGCGATCGTCCGTGCGGCGATGCTGCACCAGGCACGGCACGCGCACCGACGGAAGGATGGAGCGGACATCGACCTCGGCATTGAGCAGGAGAAGCGCCCTCAGTGCGCCCGGGCTGGCGCACAGCCGCTCGACCCGGCCGAACCGCCGCAGCGCCTCGTCGCTCGCCGGTTGGCCTGCCGTAACCACATCCTTGACGAAGGTGCCGTCGCCCCATTTCCGAATTCGCGTGTCGATCGTGTCGCGGAGAAAGTTGCGAGGCGCGACGAAGCCGCCGAACAGCACCAGCCGCGTGACGCGGTCCGGATAGGTCGTGGCGAACATGATGCTCATGGCCGCGCCTTCCGAGAAGCCGGCCAGGACCGCGCGCGCCGAGCCCGCCGCGTCCATGACGGCGCGAATGTCGTCCATGCGCTCCTCGAGCGACGGCGCCCCGGTCATGCGGTCGGACAAGCCTTGGCCGCGCTTGTCGAAGGTGATGACGCGGGCGAAGCTCGCCAGGCGGCGCAGGAAGGCGGTGTAGCCCGGCAGCTCGTGCAGTGCCTCGACGTGCGAGATGATGCCGGGGACCATCACGACGTCGATGGATCCCTCGCCCATCACCTGATAGGCGACACTGACCTCGCCGCTGGTGGCATATCGAGTCTCCGGCAGCTCGACATCGTTCATGCCCGTGCCACGACCCAGACCCTGAGTGGGTCGCCGACTTCGTAGCCCGCTCTCCTCGCGGCGGCGAGCTCGTCGCCCGATTCGTAGCCCACCAGAGGCAACCCCGGAAACGTCGCCGCGGCGAGCGAAGCGAGGTCGCGCCACACGGCAGGCTCGTCGTCGAATTCTGCAACGACATTGGACAAGCCGACCACGGCGTCGGAGCGGTAGAACGTGCCCCCCGCCACGACGGCGCCGTTTCGTTTAGCCGAAAACATCGCGAAGTTGTGGTCGCTGAACAGCGCGGCGGGAAAGCCCTCGCCTCCAGGGCCAACGCGCTCCCAGGACAGGCCGGAGACCATGGTGGCGGACTTCGGCTGCGCCTTGCGTATCCAGTTGGCCTCGAGCAGTACCTCAAAGCCGAGCCGCGCGATGTCGAGGGTCTTGAAGCTATCCTTCACGGCCCAGCGGCCGGGCAGGTTCGATTTCTGCAGGATCCGCACCGTCTGGCGCTGCTCGACGATGTCGGCCTCACCGGTCGTGAGCGTCACGACGTTGGGGTAGAACCGCGGAACGGGCTCCGCGTTCACCCAGGTGTGGACCAAAAACCGCCCGGCCGTGCCGTGCGAGAAGCACACGGCATTACACCAACGCGCATTGTTGAGCGCCGCTGTGACGGTCCAGTCCTTCAGGCCCTGACTTCCTCGCGCTGGAATACGATATAGGCGATCGAGAAGACCACGATCATGCCCGCAATCAGGCCCGTGATCTGCGGCCAGATCAAGAGCAGGCTTTGGTCGAACGGCAACGGCGTGCCGGGAATCATGCCGCGGGTCTGAGCCATCACCAGGTTGGCGAAGTCACCGAATGCCTTGGTCTCCGGCTGCAGCAGGCCGAGCACCGCCTCGCCGAACAGCGTACCGGGCGAGAGCCGCTGCAGCGCCGAGGAGAACTGCTCCAGCGACAGCACCTCGTCGACCGAGCGGAACTGCGCCGGCATGAAGCCCTGGGTGATCGCCTGGGCGATCATCGGCCATAGCAGGAAGAAGAACAGCCACAGCCCGAGCGAGCACAGGGCCGAGGTCGCGGTGGAGCGAAAGACCACCGAGAATAGCATGGCGACCGCGAGCCACACCCCGCCATAGGCGATCGCCACCAGGAGGAAGGCCACCCCGCGCACCACCTCCGGCCCGCGCGGCGGCAGGCCGAGCAGCAGGAGACCCGCGCCGAACACGATCAGGAACAGCGCGGTCAGCGCCACTGCGAGCGTCATCAGCCCACCCAGGAACTTCCCGAGCAGCAGGGCGTCGCGATAGATCGGCTGCGACAGCACGCGCGAGAGCGTGCGCCGGTTGAACTCGCTGTTCACGGCGTCGAAGCCCAGCCCGATCGCCATCAGTGGGATCATGAAGGTGAGCGCCGCGATGAACGAGATCGGCGCCTGCTGCGGCGAGACCGTGAAGATCCGCAGGAACAGGTACTGGTCCGACTGCGTGACCTCGCGCAGCGTCTGCAGGGTGAAGCCTACCGGCAGCGCGCCGAACACGATCACGAACAGGGTCAGCACCAGCATGCGGGTGCTGCTGAGATGATCGCTGAGTTCCTTGACGAAGACCGGCCCGACGCCGGTGAACGGAGAGCCTTCACGCCGCCCTAGTTTACGCAGCACGGCGCTCCTCCTCGAAGTAACGGGTGTAGACCTCTTCCAGACTGGGTTGCAGTTCGGCAAGTCGCGTGAGCGATCCGCCGGCGCTGACGATGCGTTGGGCCGCGGCCGCGCGGATATCGCGATCAGCAACCACCCGCCACAGGCCTGCCCCGTCGGCGATGACCTGCTGGACGCCCTCGATGCTCTTGAGCACAGCCGGCACGTCGGTGCCGGTCGCCTCGATCAGGATCGGATGGCCCGCCCCCAGCACCTGGTTGGCGAGTTCCACGACCGTGCCCATCAGGGCGATCTTGCCCTTGTTGAACAGCGCCACCCGGTCGCAAACGCTCTGCACGCGGTCGAGCAGGTGCGAGGACAACAGCACCGCGACGCCCGACCTCTTGAGGCCGCGGATCATCTCCAGCAGCTCGAAGGTGGCGTGCGGATCGAGGCCCGAGGTCGGCTCGTCGAGGATGGCGACCTCGGCCTTCTTCATGACGATCTCGGCGATGCCGAGCCGCTGGCGCATGCCGCGCGAGTAGGTCGCGACGCGCTTGTCGGCGACGTCGGCGAGCTGCACGGCGCCCAGCGCCTCCATGATGCGCCGGTCGGTCTCGCGCCGCGGGATGTCGAGCAGGCGCGCGATGTAGATCAGGTTCTCGCGCGCCGTCAGGTGATCGTAGAAGCCGACCGCGTCGGGCAGGTAGCCGACGCGCCGCTTGACCTCGAGCGGCTGGCGCACCGGGTCGAAGCCCAGCACGTCGACCGTCCCACCGCTGGTCTCGGTGAGACCGAGCATCATCAGGATGGTCGTCGTCTTGCCGGCGCCGTTGGGGCCCAGCAGGCCGAAGATCTCGCCCTTGCGGATGCTGAGGTCGATCGCATCGACCGCGCGGGCCGATCCGTAGAGCTTCAGCAGGCCGCGGGCTTCGATGACATTGTCCTCGCTCATCGTCGCCACCAGCTTTCTACCGGCGGCCGAACCGCGCGACCGCGCCCAGCAACACCAGCAGCGCCACCGCGATGATGCCGATGCCGACGATGCCCCACACCGTCGAGGTCGTGACGGTGATGCGGAAGTCGGCGTTCGACGACTCGCCCTTGGCGTTGGCGCGGAACGAGGCCACGTAGTCGCCGGCGATCGTCTTGTCGGACGGCGTAACCGTGACCTGCACCTCTTTCTTCTCGTTGGGCGCCACGCTCGGAATACTCTTCGGATTGTACTCGGCCTTCCAGTTGGTCGGCACGGAGCCCGAAACCTCGACGTCCTCGAGCGGCGCGGTGCCGTCGTTGCCGACGACCAGCGTGTAGTCCGACGGCTTGCCGGCCGTCGCCTCGCCACTCAAACGGCCGTCCTTGGCGCTGAGCGACAGGCGGCCCTGGCCACTGATCTGCAGGGTCACGCGCTGCTCGGCGGCGGCGCCCTCGGCCGCGACCTTGACCAACACCGGATAGGTGCCGGCCTTCACGTCGCGCGGCGGCACGACCTTGATCTTGATGTCCTTGGACTGGCCGGCCTCGATCGGAATCGAGCTGATCTCGTTCGAGCCGTAGCCCTCCGTGAAGCTGGTCTGGAAGTTGGCCGGCGCCTGGGCCGATAGCGCAACCGTCAGGTCCTTGCCCGAATCGTTGCTGACCGAGATCGTGTATTCGTAAGTCGATTTCGGCGTGCCCATCAGCGAGGGCAGCTTCGACTTCATGGTGAGCTTGGCCGGCGTCTCGGCGCCGATGGTGAGCGTCACCGGCAGGCTGATCGACTGCGTCCCGCCCTTGGCATTGATCGTCAGCGTGTGCGAGCCGGGCTTGGCATCCTTCGGCACGTCGACCCGCAGCTGCAGGCTGGTGCTTTCGTTGATGCCCGGCATCGCCGCGGCGACCGGCTGGCCACCACCCAGGATGTCGGCCTTCCAGCCCTTCGGCGCGCCGTCGACCGACAGCGAAAGCGATTCAGGCGCAAGGCCCGCGTTCTGGAGCTTGAAGCGGACATTGGCGACCTCGCCCGGCCGCACAGTCTGCGACGGGTAGTCGGTCAAGAGCCAGAGGCCCTTTACGGCCGGTACCGCCGGCGGATCGGCGGCGAACGCAGGCGTTGCGATCAGGAAGAACAGCAAAACAATCAGACGGCGCATTTCAGTTCCCTGCGTCTTTTCAAAAACATCCCCGTTTTCGTGGGCGCGAAGCTACTGCCCCGAAAGCGACGAAAAAAGGGCAAACCCCTCAAGCGGCGGCGCTTGGTCGCGCTTTCATGCGCTCGTACCAGGCGCCGAGGTTCTTGTTCGCCGGGTCGAGCGGCTGCTT
>DASXQC010000889.1:0-2912 GCA_036493235.1 Reyranella sp. | reverse complement strand
CGAACAGAAGACCGAGAATGCAGCTGGCCCAGACGACGAAGCGATACACCACCATGCGTCGAGGATAGGCTGGCCGAGACCGCGCTCGCAAACCACGTCCCCCGCTGCGCGAACGAAGCCGCTGACCGAACGTCTTCCGCTGGGGGCGCGTCACTCCGTGGCGCGATCATGATCATGACGCGTCACGAAGTGACGCGCCCCCAGCAAAATACCTCTACTTCTTGCCGCCGGCCTTCCTCCAGGCCTCGTAGTCGGCGTTGGCCTGGTCGCTCCGGCCCGGGAACAGGCCCTTGAGCGAGCGGCCCTTGGCGACCTCGAGCTCGGCCCACTCCTCGTACTCGAAATTCTTCAGCGCCTCCTCGGCGACCGCCTCGACTAGCTCCGGCGGAATGACGAGCACCGCATCGCGGTCGCCGACCACGATGTCGCCGGGATAGACCGCGACGCCGCCGCAGGCGATCGGCAGCTGCAGGTCGACCGGCCGGTGCGCGATCGGCGACGGCGGCGACGAGGCGCGGCGGTGATAGGCCGGCAGGCCGGTGCGGAACACGCCGTTGGTGTCGCGGAAGCCGCCGTCGGTCACGACACCCGCTGCGCCGCGCGCCTTGAGGCGGCCGATATAAAGGTCGCCGGCCGAGGCTGCCCGCGAATCGCCCCGGCTGTCGATCATCAGCACATGGCCGGGCGGGCATTCCTCCATCGCCTGCGGCTGGATCGCGCTGCGATTGGTCGAGGTCGGGCCGTCCTTGTCCTCGCGCGAGGGGATGAACCGCATGGTGTAGGCGATGCCGACCAGCGGCGGCTGCTCAGGCCTCACCGGCGAGACGTCGAACAGCGTCATGCTCTTCAACCCCCGGCGATTGAGCACGCCGGTCAGCGTCGAGGTGCCGACCTTGGCGAGCACCTCGCGCAGGTCCTTGGAAATTTCCGTCATGCGTTTCCCCTTCTCCTTGATCGGACCCTAACGGCTGGCGGTACCGCTGCGCAAATCGCGGTTTCGCACTGCTGCTGTCTTTTCCGTCAGTGTGCAGGACTCTACCATCGCGGCCATGAAGATCACCGGCCGACAGTGGCTGATCCTGCTGTCGGTGCAGTTCACGACCGTCCTGTTCGGCCTGACCGCGACCAGCGTCACCGTGATCCTGCCGCAGCTCAAGGGAGCCTTGTCGGCGACCCAGGAGCAGATCTCCTGGGTGCTCACCTTCAACCTGGTCGCCACCGCGATCGCCACGCCGCTCACCGGCTGGCTCGCAGCGCGGCTCGGCTGGCGCACCTTGATGGTGCTGTCGGCCGTCGGCTTCACCGCCGCCTCAATGCTGTGCGGTCTGGTGAATTCGCTGGAAGGGCTGCTGGCGCTGCGCGTCGTGCAGGGCGCGTTCGGCGCGCCGATCTTCCCGATGGGACAGACCATCGTGCTGACCTCGTTTCACAGGAGCCAGCATCCCTTCATCCTGATGATGTGGGGCGTCGGCGGCGTGATGGGGCCGATCCTGGGCCCGACCTTCGGCGGGATGATCACCGACTACATGAGCTGGCGCTGGACCTTCTTCCTGATCGTGCCGCTCGGCATGGTCGCGGCGGGCCTCGCCTTCGCCGCCCTCAACGACGACGAGAAGGGCCGGCCGCGGCCGTTCGATGCCATCGGCTTCGCCTTCATTGCGATCGCCATTGCCTCGGCGCAGCTGCTGTTCGACCGCGGCCAGCGCAACGACTGGTTCGATTCGGGCGAGACCATCACCGAGTGCGTGATGGCCGGCGTGTTCTTCACCATGTTCGCGATCCATACGCTGACGGCGCGCGAGCCCTTGTTCGAGATCGCCACATTCCGCGACCGCAACTTCTCGATCGGCATCTTCGTGGCCCTCATCATGGGCATGCTGCAGTACACGCCCATGGTGCTGTTCCCGCCGCTGCTGCAGGAGCTGCAGGGCTATCCCGAATCGACGATCGGCTACCTCGTCGCCTCGCGCGGGCTGGGCAACCTCGCCTCGTTCTGCATCGTCGCGCAGCTCACACGCTTCGATGCCCGGCTCTGCCTGTTCATCGGCCTCTCCATCCAGGCCTTCGCCGGCTGGCTGATGGGCTCGCTCGACATGCAGATCACGGTCGAGAGCGTGATCTGGAGCAATGTCCTGCACGGCTTCGGCTTCGGCCTCAGCTACACCCCGATGGCGGTGCTCGCCTTCTCGACCATGCAGACCCGCTACATGACCCAGGCCAACGCGGTGTTCGCGCTGATCCGCATGCTGGGCTCGAGCGTGTTCGTCTCGCTCACGCTCGTGGTGCTGGCCCATTCGACCGCCGAGGCCCACGTCAACCTGACCAGCGCGATCACCCTCTTCACCCGCGACCTGATCGCGCCCTGGGTGCAGACCTTCGGCAGCCTCGGCGAGCTGCACGTCCAGGCCCGGCTCGCCGCCGAGATCGAGCGGCAGGCCAGCATGATCGGCTACATCAACGCCTTCCACCTGATGACGCTGATCCCGCTCCTCACTGCGCCGCTGGCGTTCCTGTTCGTGCTGCGGCGAAGCGAGAGTTAGGGCTTCTTCTGCGTGTACGCCCCGCCGGAGTTGGCGGCCCGGACCTCGGCGGCGCTCTTGGCCTTGCGCAGGTGGACCAGCCGGCGCGCCTCGTCCTCCAGCATGGCCTTGGAGTTCTTCACGATCGCCTCGGCGTGCTGCGCGGGGAACTTCACCGCGCCGTTCTCGTCCATGTGGATCAGGTCGCCCGGCGCCACGTCCATGCCGCCGACCGAGACCGGCACGTTCACCGCATGCACCGCCTGCTCGCCGTGACCGGCGGTGACGCCGCCCAGCATGTACTGGAACTTGAGCTTGCGGATCGCGTCGACGTCGCGCGACGGGCCGTTCGACAGGAGGCCGATGCAGCCGACCGCCATCATCGAGCTCACC
>DASXQC010000888.1:0-2823 GCA_036493235.1 Reyranella sp. | reverse complement strand
AACCTGGTGATCGACGGCGCCCTCACGGTGGCCGTGTAGGAGGCCCGCGATGTCCAGTCACCACAGCCATCCCAAGCACACCATCCATCGCGCGCACGGCCATCACGGCTGGAACAACGCCTTCAAGCCGGTGCTCACCGTAGCGCCGGGCGACACGATCCACTTCGAGACAAAGGACGCCTCGTCGGGCCAGCTGTCGAAGACCTCGACGGCCGAAGACCTCAAGAAGCTCGACCTCGCCTTCGTCAATCCGGTGACCGGGCCGGTGTTCATCGACGGCGCCAAGCCGGGCGATGCGGTGAAGGTGACGGTGCTGAACTTCAAGCCGTCGGGCTGGGGCTGGACCGGCAACATCCCGGGCTTCGGCCTGCTGACCGACCAGTTCCCCGAGGCGCGGCTGCATCACTGGAACTACGATCCCGGCCTGACGCCGGCGATGTACGGGCCGGGCGGCAGGGTGCCGCTCAGGCCATTCCCCGGCACGATCGGCGTGGCGCCCGCGGCGCCGGGGCTGCACAGCATCGTCCCGCCGCGCAATGTCGGCGGCAACATGGACGTGCGCGACATCATCGAGGGCACCGAGCTCTACCTGCCGGTCGAGGTCGACGGTGCATTGTTCTCGGTCGGCGATCCGCATGCCGCGCAAGGCGACGGCGAGGTCTGCGGCACGGCGATCGAAAGCCCGATCGACGTCGCGCTGAAGCTCGAGCTGGTGAAGGGCGCGCATCTCAAGATGCCGCGCTACGTCACGCCCGGCCCGGTGACCGACCATTTCGACAAGAAGGGCCACGAGGTCACCACCGGCATCGGCCCCGACCTGATGACCGGCGCGAAGGTCGCGGTGTCGGAGATGGTCGAGCTGCTGAGCAAGCGCTACGGCTACGCGCCAGCCGACGCCTACATGCTGTGCAGCGTCTGCGCCGACCTCCGCATCAGCTCGATCGTCGACGTGCCGAACTGGGTCGTGTCCTTCCACTTCCCGCGGATCGTGCTGGAGTAGCGTGTTCACACGCGCTGGCGGGCGGCAACGCCTTCCGAGGCGCGAGAGCCCGCGCAGTCTAGAAGGAACACGGGATTCCGCACCCTCAGCCGATCACGAAGTCGCTGCCGTGGTCGGTCGGCACGTTTGGCGGGCGATAAGTCGGATCGGTCTTCAGGCGAATGTCGACGCTGTTGGACAGGATCGAGCCGGCGACGATCGGCCGTCGCTTCGGGGCCCCCCAGACCAGGCTCCAGGACTCGTGCGCCGGGTCCAGGGCGTGCCTCACGTCGAGGCCGGCATAGGCCTGGAAGATGGCATCGTCGAACTGCAGCCCGTTCGACTTGGCCCTGAGCATCATCCAGGCCAGCGTGATGTCGGACAGCCCGGTCTGGGCGTAGCCGCCGCCGACGTCGCTGTGCACGCCGGCGAACCAGATCTGTTCGAGGACCTGGTTGGGGCTCGGGTTGGTCCAGAGCGTCGCCGGGAATTCGTTGCGCCGCTCGTCGATCGACACGGCATGATAGGCCTTCAGCATGTCGGGATGCAGATCCGTGCTGAGGAAGCCGAAGAGCTGCGTGTCGAGGCCGGCAAAGAACGGCCCGGGGATGCCGAGCGCGCCGACCGTGTCCCACACGCCCAGCATGGCGATCTTCACATCCTGCGCCTGGTATTGCGCGGTGAAGCCGTCGAGCAGCGCCCGGTTGCGGTAGGCCGCGAAGGCGTCGTCGGTCGTCTGGTTGGTGAACTTGCCCGGCGCGGGCAGGCCGCAGATGGCGATCATGCCGGCGAGGCTGCGTGCCGTGTAGGCGCCGCGGCTGAAGCCGAAGATATAGATGCCGTCACCCGGATCGTAGCTGCGCGCGATGGCGGTGTATCCGTTCTTGATCTTGCCGAGCAGGCCGTCGCCGAAGGCGCCGCCCAGCAGCTTGTCGATCGGCGTGCCGTTCACGCCGACGCCGTCATCGTAGTGGGGCTCCTGGTCGGCGGTTTGCAGCAGCGCCTTGTAGAACTTGTAGACGTTGGTGTTGGCGACCTGCCCGTCCTCGGTCTCTCCGGGATGGTTCCAGGTGCCATCGGCACAGAAAACGATGTTCTTCGGCATGTCGAGCGCCCCCTCTCGACTGCGGAGATTATCACGATCTCAACTGCAACCACAGCTTGTATTGTCGTCGACGAGACCTCAGCCTGGCTCTGGCAGTAGCCGGAAAGCAAGGCGCTCTTGCCGTCCGATCTCGTCGTAGTGCTGCTCGGCCGATCGGTATCGGCCGGCGGCAATTTCGTTCGCGGCGCGCGCGTGAGTGCGCCGATAGAAGGCCTCGTCGAAGCGGGCCGGCGGAAAGGCCTGGCCGTTCGAGGTGGCGTCGCAGAAGGATCGCATCAACGGCGCCGCGCGTTCGAGCCGGTCCGGTGACTGCGCCAGCGCGTGATCGCCATCGATGAAGCGGAGACTCACAGACGGAGAGAAGGCGTAGTGCTCCGTGATGTCGAGGCCGCCATACTCGTCACGACAGCCCTGCACGATCAGGGTCGGCACGGCTAATTCGGCGAGATGGGCGAACCGCGCCGGTTCGAGCCGCCGGTTGGGCATGCGGAACGGATAGCTGAGGCAGATGACGGCGCCGACCGTCCGGCACATGGCAAAAGTCGACACAACGCGTGCACCGGCCGAGCGGCCGAGCAGCACGATCCGCCGCGCCGCCTCGCCGTGGGGGACCAGCGCGTCGAGCTGCGCGAGGCGGCTGTCGATATCCGGCGCCAGCGGCACGTCGATCCATTCGTCGAACAGGCCGGGTCGGCAGTCGCGTAGCCGCGCACCGAGCGTCCCGCCGGCATCGGAATCG
>DASXQC010000887.1:0-2926 GCA_036493235.1 Reyranella sp. | reverse complement strand
CTGGAGCCACGAGGTCGTCCTGCTCAATGGCGTGACGGTGATCGTGAAGGCCGCCCATGTCCGGCTCTGCCACAGCCGGATGCTGTTTGTGCGGTGCTATCCGCGCGAGACGCAGGAGATGGTGTTCGACGCCCACGACCGAGCATTCGCTCTGTTCAAGGGCACCTGCGTGCGCGGCATCTACGACAACATGAAGACGGCGGTAGAGACGATCTTCGTCGGCAAAGGGCGTCTCTACAATCGCCGCTTCATGCAGATGTGCAGCCACTACCTGGTCGATCCGGTTGCCTGCACGCCGGCGTCGGGCTGGGAGAAGGGCCAGGTCGAGAACCAGGTCGGGCTAGTTCGGGAACGCTTCTTCACGCCGCGGCTGCGGTTCAAAACCCTCGACGAGTTGAACGCCTGGCTGCTGGACAAGTGCATCGCCTACGCCAAGGCGCATCGCCATCCCGAACTGATCGACCAGACAGTTTGGGAGGTGTTCGAGGCGGAACGGCCAAAGCTCGTTCCCTATGCCGGCCGGTTCGACGGATTCCACGCTGTGCCGGCATCGGTCTCGAAGACCTGTCTGGTGCGGTTCGACAACAACAAATACTCGGTCACGGCCAGCGCTGTCGGGCGGCCTGTCGAGGTTCACGCCTACGCCGACCGCATTGTGATCCGGCAGGACGGACGCATTGTTGCCGAGCATGCCCGCTCGTTCGGCCGCGGCGATACCGTCTACGATCCCTGGCATTACGTGCCGGTGCTGGCTCGCAAACCCGGGGCCTTGCGCAACGGCGCCCCCTTCAAGGACTGGGTGCTGCCGGCCGCGATCGAACGTGTACGGCGCAAGCTCGCCGGTGCGGACGATGGCAATCGGCAGATGGTCGACATCCTCAACGCGGTTCTGACCGACGGTCTGCCCGCCGTCGAGGCGGCCTGTGCCGAGGCGATCGCTCACGGCGTTCATTCCGCCGATGTCGTGCTCAACATTCTGGCCCGCCAGCGTGAGCCTGCGCCGCCAGCCAACATCCTTACCCCGGCTGCGCTGACATTACGCCATGCCCCGATCGCCGACTGTGCCCGCTACGACAACCTCAGGAGAACCATCTGATGGAACGTACTCAACTGTTTGACCTCATGGGCGAGCTCAAGCTCTACGGCATGAAGGCCGCCTTCGACGAGATCATGGCGACTGCGGTCAAACGCCAGCACGAACCTCAACGCATTGTCGGCGACCTGCTTAACGCCGAGATCAACGAGAAACAGGCCCGCTCGATCAAGTACCAGCTCACCATCGCAAAACTGCCGCTTGCCAAGGATCTTGAGGACTTCCAGTTCGAAGGCACACCCATCAACCAGACGCTGGTCAATGATCTCGCCGGCGGCGGCTTCATCGCCCAGCAACGTAACGTCGTCCTGGTCGGCGGTACCGGCACCGGCAAAACACATCTGGCTATCGCCATCGCCAGAAGCTGCATCCGATCTGGTGCCCGCGGCCGCTTCTACAACGTGGTCGACCTCGTCAACCGCCTGGAGATCGAGACCCGCAATGGACGGCAGGGTCGTATCGCCGAGCATCTGACCCGGATGGACTTCATCGTCCTCGACGAACTCGGCTACCTGCCGTTCGCTCAATCCGGCGGCCAGCTTCTGTTCCATCTCGTCAGCCGGCTCTACGAGCGCACGTCGATCGTCGTCACCACCAATCTCGCGTTCGGCGAATGGCCCAGCGTGTTCGGCGACGCCAAGATGACCACCGCGCTGCTCGACCGTCTGACCCATCATTGCGACATCGTCGAGACTGGCAATGACAGTTGGCGATTCAAAAGCCGCGACGACGATCACGCAGCCCGCGCTCGCCACGTCTCCGCAATCCCGGCCAGCTCCGACGAGGCGAGCGCTACCGTCAAAACCCGCCGCGCAAAGGGGTCAAAATTGGACGCCGATCCGGGGTCAAATTTGAACGCCGATTGACAGCGTGACCGCGCACGAGGAGTGCCTATTTCGTGCCACGGCAGCCGTCTTCCATGGCCCGTCGCGTCTTGATGGTCTCATCATGCGCGTCAATCTCGACGTCGCTCCAGCGTACCAGTGCGCCGTGAGCGATGTCGTTCTTTAGTTTCAGTCTATGGGCGAGGCCGATCGGCAGCGCGCCTTGCTTGAGGCTTGCGGCGGCCGGCATCAATTTGCCCCAGACCGTGTAGCCGCCCTCGCCATCCAGCATCTCGCCGGCGCGCAACGGGCGTTTTGCCACCGAGCCAACATCGCCCCGAAAGTCGAGCGGCTGCCCAGTGGGCTCGCGACGCAGCGCTGCCGACAGGATAGAGATGTTCAATTCCAGTCCGATCAGGTGATAAGGCTTGTACATCGCCGCGTAGCGTCCACTGGCGTCGGTCTTCAAGCCATATTGCTTGAAGCAATCGGCGGCATAGTCGTTCGGCGCCTCCAGAACGACATACACGCCCCACCGCAGGTCGCGAAAGACGGGTCGGCCGTCCCGCTCCAGCGACGACACCACTTCCACCACTCCTGCTTTTTCCAATACGCCGCCTTGCTCGCGCGGTCGCATCACATGCGGCAGATCGTCGACGCCGCAGGGCGGAAACGATAGCCCGTTGGTGGGCACCTCCAACCCGGTGGCGTTGGCGATTGCCGCCATTTCGATGGCAGACTTGGTGCCGTCCAGAAACGAGTTGAACATCTGCGGGTTCATCCCTGCCGACTGCGCCTCATCGGCGGTCAGCCCGTAATGGCTCCAGACGTCTTTTGGCGTGACGTCGTGATAAGCCGGCAGGTATTTTGTCCCTTTCCCGGCGGCGACGACGCGAAAACCGGTGGCGCGGGCCCAGTCCACCATCTCGGCGGTAAGCGCCGGTTGATCGCCATAAGCCAGCGAATAGACGACGCCCGCACGTTGCGCTTCCTTCGCCAGCAGCGGGCC
>DASXQC010000886.1:0-4477 GCA_036493235.1 Reyranella sp. | reverse complement strand
TTCTATTGCGACGTGCTGGGTCTCGAGAACGGCGACCGTCCGCCGCTCGGTTTCCCGGGCTACTGGCTCTATTCCGGCGGCGTGCCGACCGTGCATCTGCTGGGCGACCGCAAGCCGCGCGACGGCATCGTGGTGCGCGGCACCGAGAAGAAGTTCGACGACACCGGTCGTTTCGATCACATCGCCTTCTCCGCCAGCGACCTCGCGGGCGTTCGCAAGCGCATCGAAGCCAAAAAGGTGAAGTTCCGCGAGCAGGTGATCCCGCGCACCGGCGGCACGCAGATCTTCCTCTACGATCCCGACGGCGTCGGCGTGGAGTTGAACTTCGACGCGAGCGAGACTCCGGCCGACAAGCGCGCTGAAGCCGCCAAGCGCTGAGCCATGATCATCTCGGTCGAGGTCCAGGCCGTCGAGCCATTGGCCGACGGCGCCGCGTTCGGCTCGGTCGGCGCGTACGAGAAGGTGATCGGCATTGCCAAGGGCGAGATCGATCCGACAGCGCCCGGCAACAAGGGCATCGCGCTGATCGACAAGGCGCCGCGCAACGCGAGGGGGCTGGTCGAGTACACGACCGACTTCTATGTGCTGCGGCCGAAGGATCCAGCCAAGGGCACCGGCCGCATCCTCTACGAGGTCAACAATCGCGGCCGCAAGATGCTGTTCGGCAACATCTCCGACGGCCCGCAGGGCATCAACGACCCGGCAAAGCTCGCTGACCTCGGCAACGGCTTCCCGATGCGCCGCGGCTGGATCGTCGTCTGGTCCGGCTGGGACCCCGACGCGCCGCGCGCCAACAAGGGGCTCGGCCTGACGGCGCCAGTCGCGACAGACAACGGAAAGCCGATCACCAAGACGGTGCGCGAGGAATGGGTCTCGGGCACGCGCGGCGGCGCACTGGAGGCGTTCAAGCTCTCCTACGAGGCCACGTCCACCGACCCAAGCAAGGCGATGCTGACCGTGCGCGAGCGCGCGTCGGACAAGGGCACTCCGGTGCCCGCCAGCGACTGGTCGTTCCTCGATGCGAAGTCGATCAAGCTCAAAGACAAGGCCAGGCCGGGCTTCCTCTACGAATTCACCTACGAGGCGAAGAACCCCAAGGTGCAGGGGCTGGGCTTCGCCGCCACCCGCGACTTCGTGAGCTGGCTGAAGCACGATCCGACGGCGGTCGAGGTGACCGGCCGCAAGATCGGCCATGCACTCGGCATCGGCTTCTCCCAGGCGGGCCGGTATCTTCGTCATCACATCAGCGCCGGCTTCAATCGCGACGAGCAGGGCCGCACGGTGTTCGACGGCATCCACAGCCATATCGCGGGCGTCGGCCGCCTGTTCTTCGACGTGCCGTTCAGCCAGCCGGCGCGCACCAACACCCAGCACGAGGACCACGGCTTCCCCGAGGCCTGGTTCCCGTTCTCGACCGCGATGCTCGAGGACCCGCTGACCAAGGCCAAGGGCTCGGTGCTGCACGGCACCAACGATCCCAAGCTGATCGAGACCAACACCTCGACCGAGTACTGGCAGAAGGGCGCCTCGCTGCTCACCACCGATCCGCTCGGCAAGAAGGACGTGGCGCTGCCCGACAACTGCCGCGCCTACATGATCGCCGGGACCCAGCATGGCGGCCGCGCCGGTGCGACCACCGACGCCGGCCCCAACGTCAATCCGCGCAACCCGCACAATCCGATGGCCGCGGTGCGCGCCCTGCTGGTCGCGCTCGAGGACTGGGTCGTGTCCGGCAAGGCGCCACCGCCGAGCCGCGTGCCTTCGCTCACCGACAGCACTTTGGTCGAGGCCGACAAGACCGGCTTCCCGGATATTCCGGGCGCGGCCGTCGTGCGCCGCACCAACGTCGTGGCGCCCAACCCGGACTGGGTGAAACCGCGCGACGCCGATCGCGCCTATCGCACGCTGGTGAGCCGGGTCGATTCCGACGGCAACGAGGTGGCCGGCATCCGCCTGCCCGACATCGCCGTGCCGCTCGCGGTCTACACCGGCTGGAACGAGTACAAGGCGCCGTATCCGGTGGGCGAGATCGCCGACCGCGACGGCAGCTACTTCGCCTTCCCGGCGGCCAAGATCGCCCAGCGCTACACCAACCGCGCCGACTACGTGGCCAAGGTACAGGCTGCCGTCGACGAGCTGATGGGCGACCGGCTGATGCTGCAGGAAGATGCCGACCGCTATCTCGAGAAGGCGCGCAACGAAGCGCGGGTGAACCCCTGATGGCAAAGCTCGACCGCAACGGCGTCGCGATCCACTACGAGGTCCACGGCAAGGGACCCACCATCCTGCTGAGCCACGGCTACAGCTCGACCTCGCGCATGTGGGACGACCAGGTGGCGGCGCTGAAAGACCGCTACCAGGTACTCGTCTGGGACTTCCGCGGCCATGGGGAAAGCGACTATCCGAAGGACGGCGCGCAGTACTCCGAGGCACTGACCGTCGTCGACATGGCCGCGCTGCTCGACCTGGTCGGCGCGAAGACGGCGATCGTCGCCGGCCTGTCGCTCGGCGGCTACATGTCGCTCGCCTTCCATGCCAGCCATCCCGAACGGGTGCGGGCGCTGATGCTGTTCGACACCGGCCCCGGCTTCAAGAAGGACGAAGCGCGCACGAAGTGGAACGAGTCGGCGCACAAGCGGGCCGCCGACTTCGACGCCCGCGGCTTGGCGGCGCTCAACAGCTCCGACGAGGTGCGGCTGACCCGCCATCGCGACGCGTCCGGCCTCGCCGGCTCGGCGCGCGGCATGCTGGCGCAAGAGAACGACCGGGTAATCCAGTCGCTCGACAGCATCAAGGTGCCGACGCTCGTTCTCGTGGGCGCCAACGACACGAATTTCCTCGCCGCCACCGATTACATGGCGGCCAAGATCAAGGGGTCGACCAAGGTGGTGATCCCCGACGCGGGCCATGCGGCCAACCTGCACCAGCCCACGCGTTTCAATCAGGCGGTCGAGGCGTTCCTCGCCAAGCTGCCAACATAGGAGGAACTCATGGGCAAGCGGATTGCAGTCGTCGGCGTCGGCGCGCTGGGCGGATATGTCGGCGGATGGCTGGCACATACCGGCGAGGACGTCACCCTGATCGACTTCTGGCCGGAGAACATCGAGACCATCCGCAAGAAGGGCCTCTCCCTCGACGGCGTCACGCCGGAAGAGAAGGTCACGGTCACCAAAGCCAAGACAATGCATCTCACCGAGATGGAAGCGCTCAGCCGCCAGAAGCCGATCGACATCGCCTTCGTGTCGATGAAGTCCTACGACACGGTCTGGGCGACGGCGCTGATCAAGCAGTACCTGGCGCCGGACGGCTTCGTGGTGTCGCTGCAGAACTGCCTCAACGAGGAGCGGATCGCCGGCCAGGTCGGCTGGGGCAAGACGGTCGGCATGATCGCCTCGCTGATCTCGGTCGACATGTACGAGCCCGCCACCATCCGCCGCACCGTGGCCAAGGGTGGCGACAAGCACACCGTGTTCCGCGTCGGCGAGGTGCATGGTCGCATCACCAAGCGCGTCGAGGAGCTGCGCGACATGGTGGGCCGCATCGACTCGGCCAAGACCACGACCAACCTGTGGGGCGAGCGCTGGGCCAAGCTCTGCCAGAACGGCATGAAGAACGGCGTCTCGGCCGCGACCGGCCTGACCGGCTCTGACTGCGACCGCAACGACGCGATCCGCCGCTTCTCGATCAAGCTCGGCGGCGAGGCCGTGCGGGTCGGCCAGGCGCTCGGCTACCACATCGAGAAGATCGGCAAGTTCGAGCCGGAGACGCTGGCCAAGGCGAGCGAGGGCGACAAGACAGCGCTCGACGAGGTCGAGGCGATCCTGCGGCCGGGCTCCAACACCAACCCCAACCCGCGCGCCGACATCCAGCGCCCGTCGATGGCCCAGGACATCCGCAAGGGCCGCCGCACCGAGATCGAGTTCATGAACGGCTATGTCGCCGAGCGCGGCGACTACATCGGCGTGCCGGCGCCGACCCACGCCAAGCTCGTCGAGATCGTGAAGAAGGTCGAGCGCAAGGAAGTGCCCGCGTCGCCGTCGCTGCTCGGCGGCTGATGCGGCTGCTGAGGCTCGCCGGCCTGCTGGCGAGCCTCGCCCTGCCCGCCTTGGCCGACGGCGTCACGCGCACGGCCAGCTTCGACATCGATGGCGACGGCGTGCCAGACCGGGTGGAGCTCAAGCGTAGCACCGACGACATCGGCGTCGACGTTGCGGTCACCCTGTCGGCCAGCAAGCACACCGTGCGGGCCCGGGCGCTGGTCGGCGCGGAGTACGCCGAGCCACCGGCTTTCGACGAAGGCGAGGTCTTCCTCGCCTTCGACTGGCTGACCGGCCGCTACAAGACCCACACCCGCTTCTACATCGGCATGCAGGGCCCGGAACTCGTCGTGCGGCGCTACGAGACGGCGGTCGTCGATTCGATCAGCGCCGAACCGGACGGAACGGTGAAGGCCGAGTCCTGCGCCGCCGACTTCATC
>DASXQC010000885.1:0-3502 GCA_036493235.1 Reyranella sp. | reverse complement strand
GCTCCAGCGCCTCTGCCCCAACCTCGGCTGCAACCTGCCGGACGACATGTCGGACTATGCCGGCGTGGTGATCTTCGGTGGGCCGATGTCGGCCAATGACTGCGGCACGCTGGCCGGCATCAAGTGCGAGCTCGACTGGATTCCGAAGGTGGTCGAGGCGGGCGTTCCCTATCTCGGCCTCTGCCTCGGCGCGCAGCTGCTGACGCGGGCGGTGGGCGGCAATGTGGCGGCCCATCCCGACGGCAAGGTCGAGATCGGCTACGTCGACATCGAGCCGACCGAGGCCGGCCGCGCATGGTTTCCGGGGCCGATGAAAGTGTATCAATGGCATCGCGAGGGCATGGAGCTGCCCGACTGCTGCGAGCTGCTGGCGACCAACGACACCTACCCGGTGCAGGGCTTCCGCTGCGGCGAGAGCGCCTTCGGCTTCCAGTTCCATCCCGAGGTCACGCTCGAGATGAAGGGCATCTGGACGCTCTCCACCGGCGCCATCGACCGCCTCAAGCTGCCGGGCATCCAGCAGCGCGGCGTGCATCTCAGCATGCACGCGCTTTACGACCCGCCGCTTGATCGCTGGATCAACCGCTTCCTCGACCGCTGGCTGGCGAGCGACCGGCGCGCAATCCACGAAGCGGTGCCCCAGCTTCTCGCCGCCGATTAACCGGAGTAGGGTCCCCGCCAACTAACAGGAGGCGGGAATGGGCGCGCTGATATTCGTCGTGGCGTTCGTCGTCGTGGCGTTGGTGCTGGTCTTTGCGGGCGTCAAGACGGTGTCGCAGGGGACCAACTGGACGATCGAGCGGTTCGGCCGCTATACGCGCACCCTGACGCCAGGCCTGCATCTCATCGTGCCGTTCATGGACACGGTCGGCCGCAAGATGAACATGCAGGAGAACGTGCTCGATATCCCGCCGCAGAAAGTCATCACCAAGGATAACGCGACGGTGCAGGTCGACGCCGTCGCCTTCTACCAGGTGGTCGACGCCGCGCGCGCTGCCTACGAGGTGCAGAACCTTCACCTCGCCATCACCAATCTGGCGCTCACCAACATCCGCAGCGTCATGGGCAACATGGCGCTCGACGAAGCCCTGTCGAAGCGCAACGACATCAACAACACGCTGCTGGCGGTGATCGACCAGGCCACCAACCCGTGGGGCGTGAAGGTCTTGCGCATCGAGGTGAAGGACATCGCGCCGCCCGAGGATATCGTGGTGGCGATGGGCCGGCAGATGAAGGCCGAGCGCGAGAAGCGCGCCACCATCCTCGAGGCCGAGGGCGTTCGCGAGTCGAGCATCCAGCGCGCCCAGGGTGAAAAGCAGTCGGCCATCCTGACCGCCGAGGGACGCCGCGAGGCCGCCTTCCGCGATGCCGAGGCGCGCGAGCGCCTGGCGGAGGCCGAGGCGAAGGCTACGTCGGTGGTTGCCCAGGCGATTGCCGGCAACGGCGTGCAGGCGACCAACTACTTCCTCGGCACCAAGTACGTCGAGGCGCTGGCGAAGATGGGTTCGTCGAACAACACCAAGATGTTCTTCCTGCCAGTCGAGGCGGCGGGCGTGATGGCCTCGATCGCCGGCATCGGCGAGCTCGCCAAGGAAGCGCAGGCGCGCGGGCTGGCCTCCGACGCGGCGAATCGCCCTCGCGGCTCCGTGCCGTCGTCGGGCTGAGGACCGATGTTCAAGATCCTGTTCTGGTACTGGTGGGCGTTGTCGGCGGCCCTGCTGGTCTGCGAGATGCTGCTGCCCGGCGTGGTGTTCCTATTCATCGCCGTCGGCGCGGCGGCCACCGGTCTGGTGCTGCTGGTCGCGTCGGACGCGTCGCTCGAGTTTCAGCTCGTGGTGTTCGCGATCGTCTCGGTCGTTTCGGCGGTCGGGCTGCGGCCCTATCTCAAGCGCCTGCAAAGCAAGACGGCCGACACAACGCTCAACGCACGCGGCGCGGCATTGGTCGGCCAGATATTTGTCCTCGATCAGCCGATTCTAGGCGGCCGCGGCCGCATCAAGCTCGGTGACGGAAGCTGGATCGTCACCGGGCCCGACATGGTCGCGGGCGCCAAAGTTCGGGTCGCGGCCGTCAACGGCACCGAGCTCAGGGTCGAGCCGGCGCCCTAGACGGTGTGTTAGCGGGCCGGCACGTAGACGGTCGACGGCGGCGGGTCGGTCACGACCACGGCGGTCGACGGCGTGGCGACCACGGGAGCGGGCCTCTCAACGACCGTGCGCTCGGTGCGGACCGCGCAGGCGGCCGTCAGCAGGCCGACGCAAATCACGGCAAGAATGGCTTTCGTCATGGCTTGTTCTCCTTCAGGCTGGGGCTGACAGGTTCAACGAAGCCGGTCCCGCGCGGTTGCGCATGGAAAAATGGCGGGGAGAGGGCACGCCGATGAGAATCCCGTATGGATGGGTTGTGGTGGGCGCCGGCATGCTGATCAGCTGCGTCGCCATGGGCGCCTGCTTGTCTCTGGCGGTCTTCCTGCAACCGGTGTCGCAGGACACCGGATGGTCACGCACCGGCGTGTCGAGCGCGGGAACCATCGTCTTTCTGGCGATGGGTGCGTCAGCCTTCGGCTGGGGCTGGCTGAACGACCGCTGGGGCACGCGGCCGGTCGTGCTGTCGGGTGCGGTGCTTCTGGGCATCGGCCTGGTCGCGGCCAGCCGCGCCACGACCCTGGCCGCGTTCCAGTGGGTGTTCGGTGTGCTGGTCGGCGTGGCCGGCGGCAGCGTCTACGCACCGCTGATGACCGTCGCCTCGGCCTGGTTCGACCGGCAGCGCAATCTCGCGGTGTCGCTGGTCTCGGCCGGCATGGGCATGTCGCCGCTGATCGTGGCGCCGTTCGTGCGCTGGCTGATCAGCGCCTACGACTGGCGCATCGCCATGCTGACGTCCGGCATCGTCGCCGTGTTCCTGCTGCTGCCGGCGGCGATGCTGATCCGCAGGCCGCCGCCTGCCATCCCGGCGCCGGGCATGCCCGAGCATCCGTTGCGCGCGACGTCGACCGAGCCGCCGATGACCGCGGCCCAGGCCTTTCGTACCTCTGCATTCGTGGCGCTGGCGCTCACCCACTTCGCCTGCTGCGCGGCGCACTCCGGCCCGATCTTCCACATGGTGAGCTACGCCATGCTGTGCGGCATCGCGCCGATGGCGGCGGTCAGCGTCTACAGCCTCGCCGGCCTGTCGGGCCTCGGCGGCCGGCTGCTGCTCGGCCTCGCCTCGGACAGGTTTGGGGCCAAGCCGGTGCTGGTGCTGGGCCTCGCGGTGCAGGCGCTGGCCGTCGGCACCTACTACTTTATCCACCAGCTCGGCGAGTTCTATGCCCTCGCGGTCGTGTTCGCGCTGGCCTATGGCGGCGTGATGCCGCTCTACGCCATCCTGGCGCGCGACTTCTTTGGTGCGCGCATCCTCGGCACGGTGTTCGGCGCCATCGCGGCGCTCGCCAACCTCGGCATGGCGTTCGGCCCGTGGGCCGGCGGCCTGGTGTTCGACACCCTGGGAAGCTACGCGTGGC
>DASXQC010000884.1:0-2850 GCA_036493235.1 Reyranella sp. | reverse complement strand
GCGGGCTTCATGGTGGTGGCGACGCTGGCCGCAACGTTATTCATGTACTGCGCCGGCTTCCACCCCAGATCGGCCGCCTTGCGCATGGCCTGGGCCGCGAATTTCGGGATCGACACGTTGTAGAAGACGTTCGCGCCGGAGTTCTTCAGCTCGATGATCTGCGAGTCCACGGTCGGATCGGTCACCTCGTAGGTGGCGACCTTGACCATGCGGCCTGCCTCCTTGCCGAGCCCGTCCTTCAGACCGTTGAAGTAGTCCTTGCCGTAGTCGTCGTTCTGATAGAGCACGCCGATCCTGGCATCCCTGACATTGCCCAGCATGTGCTTGGCGTAGATGATGCCCTCGGTGTGGTAGTCGGGCTGGAAGCCCATGGTCCACGGGAAGTTCTTGGGGTCGCCCCATTTCGACGCGCCGGTGGCGACGTAGAGCTGCGGCACCTTCTTCGTGTTCATGTATTTGTGGATCGCCGTGTTGCACGGCGTGCCGAGCGTGTTGAAGGTGCAGAGAACCTGGTCTTCCTCGACCAGCTTGCGCACCATCTCGACCGTCTTCGGCGGCTGGTAGCCGTCGTCGTAGCTGATGAAGGTGATCTTGCGGCCGTTGATGCCGCCGGCTTCGTTGACAGACTTCCAGTAGGCCTGATGCAGCTTCCCGATCGTGCTGTAGGAGGAAGCGGGCCCGCTGTAGGGATTGGTGTGACCGATCTTGATCTCGGTGTCGGTCGCGCCAACGTCGTACTTCTTCTCGCCAAACACCACGCGACTCGCCGAAAGCGTCGTAGCGGCCGACATGCCGGCCAGGAAAGTACGCCTGTTGGTCTTCATGTGATGCTCCCTGTTGTCAGTTCACTCCATGCACTCTCCTCACGCGGAAAAGGTGGAAACCGGGAACGGGTCGAACGCTAGCACCCCGGCGCGTCCCGGCCTAGACTGCGACATGGGCAAACGTTTCCGGCGGCGCGCTTTTGCTCTGGCGCTGCTCGCCGTGGCGATCGCAGCCAGGGCGCAAAGCAGCACCGCCCTCGATTTCCTGAAGTCGATCTACGAGCCGTACAAGAAGGCCGGTTTCAAGGGCCAGCCCTACTGGGAAGCGAAGCGCTTCTTCGCGGCCGACCTCGCCGAGGCGATCGAGCGCGACTTCGAGAAGGCGAAGAAGAGCCAGGAGGTGCCGGCGCTCGACGGCGATCCGTTCCTCAACGCGCAGGACTGGAACGTCCATTCGGTCAACTACGCGGTCTCGGAAATGCGATCCGCCAAGCGTGCGGTCGGCGCGGTCGCCCTGGACAATCTGGGCACGCCCACGCTGCTTGCCCTGTTCCTGATCGAGACATCGCAGGGCTGGCGCATCGACGACATCGTCAGCCGCGGCTCCTCGCTACGCACCTTCTACAAGCTGAACTAGCTGCTGGCCGCCGGCTCGTGCGCCGCCTCGAGGGCGTGCGCCAGGAGATGGCGCGTCACCGGGTCGTGCGGGAACTCCGCCTGGATCGCCTCATAGCGCCGCTGGGCCTCGGTAGCATCGCCGTGCGCCAGCGTCGCCCAGGCCGCGGTTGTGAGCTCGCACAGCCGGACATCCTCTGCGCTTGCGGCCAGCTCGGGATCGTCGCTGCCGGCAATGCCCAGCAACTCGTGGATCACGAAGCGACCGCTGCGGCCGCGCACCGACAGCAGCCCTAGCGGTCGCGACAACACGCGGTCGCCGACTTGGCTGAGGATGGCATCGCTGATGCAGATCGTGCTGCCGAACTGCTTGTTGATCCCCTCGAGGCGCGAGGCGATGTTCACACCGTCACCCATCACCGTGTAGCTGAGGCGCTCGGGCGAGCCGACATTGCCGACGACGACATCGCCGCAATGGACGCCGATGCGAACCCGCATCGGCTTGCGGCCCGTCGCCATCCATTCCGCGCTGAGCCGCGCCATGCGGTGGCGCGCTTTGAGCGCAGCACGGCAGGCATGGAAGGCATGGTCGTCGAGCTCGGCCGGCGCGCCCCAGAAGGCCATCACCGAATCGCCGATGAACTTGTCGATCGTGCCCTGCTCCTCGGCGATGGCGCCGGTGACGTTCTCGAAGTAGCGCGAGGTCTGCTCGGTGAGCTCGTGCGGCGCCAGCTGCTCGGCGAGCGCCGTGAAGCCCTCGACGTCGCTGAACAGCACCGTCATGAAGCGTTGCTCGACACCGGACTGCAACGGCTTGCCCGAATCGATCAGCCGCCGAACCAGCCCGACCGGCACGAACACCGAGAAGGAGCGCAGCGCATTGTCGAGCAGCGCCGTCGCGCGTTCCAGCTGGGCGATCTCGCGAACCGGCGAGCCGCTCGGCAGACGCTCGGGAAAGGCCAGCCGCCGGATACCCTGGATCGCCTCCGACACGATCTCGATCGGCCGCGAGAGGCGCCGCGCCATGAGGTAGATCAGCGCGCTCTCGGCCAGCGCCAGGACGACCATCATCCACAGGAGCTTGCGGTTGGTCTCCTTCAGGCCGCCGACGAAGTCGTCGGTCGGCGTCACCACCAGCACCTCCCAGTCCTTGCCGAAGTCGGACGGGAAGCTCGAGAACTCGGCGATGTACTCCTGGCCCTGGCTGTCGAAGGTGAAGCGGTCGCGGCCCAGCCGACGGCCACGCTGATGCACCGCCTCGACGACCTGCGGCTCGTCGAGCTCGGTCACCGTCGTCACCTGGGCCTTCCCGCCTTCGTGCCGCACGCCGTGCGCCTCGATCGGATGGGCGATCACGTCGCCCAGGCGGTGGGCGATCACGGTGATGCTGTTGCGGCTCGCCCGGTGCGTGTCGAGGAAGTGCGACATCATCGTCAGCGTGATGTTGGCCGACGCCACGCCGACGAACTTG
>DASXQC010000883.1:0-2833 GCA_036493235.1 Reyranella sp. | reverse complement strand
GGCATCCGCATCATGGGCACCGTGTTCGGCGCGGTGTCGGCCGCGGCGAGCTTCGGCATGGCGCTCGGCCCGGTTGCCGGTGGTTGGGTGTTTGACACATTCAACGGTTATGGTTGGCTCTATATCGGCTCGTTCGGCATCGGGCTCGGCGCCATGGCCATCGCCCTGTCGTTCAAGCCGGTGCCGCGGCCGGGGCAGCTCAGCATCCAACCCGCCTGAAACAGGGGAGACTTGATGAACGTCAAAACCATCGCCGCGGCGCTGGCCGTCTTGTGCGCGCCCTTGGTCGTGCCTCTGGTCGCGCAGGCCGCCGATCCGGCAGCCGTCGCGCGCGGCAAGTACCTCGTCACCATCGCGAGTTGCCACGACTGCCACACGCCGGGCTATTTCCTCGGCAAGCCCGACATGGCGCGTTACCTCGGCGGCTCCGACGTCGGCTTCGAGCTGCCGGGCCTCGGCACGTTCGTCGGCCCCAACCTGACGCCCGATAAGGAGACCGGGCTCGGCAACTGGACCGATGCCCAGGTCGTCGCCGCGATCCAGCAGGGGCATCGTCCCGACGGCCGCATGCTGGCGCCGATCATGCCGTACCACGCCTTCGCCAACTTCACGCCGCAGGACGTCCAGGCGATCGTCGCTTTCCTGCGCAGCCTCCCGCCGGTCCAGCACAAGGTCGAAGGCCCGTTCGGCCCGACGCAGACCCCGCCGATCTTCGTCATGAAGGTGGTGCCGCCGGGAACGCCGCCGACACCCCCGCCGCCGAAGTAGGCTTGACGGGTGCCCCGGTCTGGCTAATACTTAACTGAATAGTTAAGTATTATGTCGAAGGAGGCCGGACATGAGGCTCCAGTACGGTTGGGTGGTGGTGGCCGCGGGCGCCCTGATGGGCTGCGTCGCGATCGGTTCGCTGTTCTCGCTGGCGGTGTTCCTGCAACCGATGTCGGAGGCGACCGGCTGGTCGCGCACCGGCATCTCGTTCGCGATGACCCTCGATTTCCTGACGATGGGCATCGCCGCCTTCGGCTGGGGCGCGCTGACCGATCGGTTCGGCCCGCGGCCGGTCGTGTTGGCGGGCGCAGTCCTGGTCGGCACGGGCCTCGCGCTGGCGAGCCGGGCCACCAGCCTCCTCGAGTTCCAGCTGGTCTACGGCGTCCTGGTGGGCGCGGCGGCCGGCGCGGTGTTCGCGCCGACCATGGCCACGGTCACCGGCTGGTTCGTCAAGCATCGCGCCATCGCCGTCTCGCTGGTGTCGGCCGGCATGGGCATGGGGCCGATGACCATCTCGCCGCTGGCGAGCTGGTTGCTGACCAGCCACGACTGGCGCAGCGCGCAGCTCATCATCGCGATCGTCGCCTGGGCGCTGCTGATCCCGGCGGCGCTGTTCATGCGGCGCGCGCCCGAGACTTCCCCCGGCATGGCGTCGATGCTGGGCGGTGCGGACCCGGGCATGACGGTGGGGCAGGCGCTGCGTTCGCCGCAGTTCCTCATCCTCGGCGTGACCTACTTCTTCTGCTGCGCCACGCACTCCGGGCCGATCTTCCATACGGTGAGCTACGCCATGGCTTGCGGCATCCCCGCGCTGGCGGCCGTCTCGATCTACAGCATCGAGGGGTTCGGCGGTCTCATCGGCCGCGTGCTGTTTGGCCTCGCCGGCGACCGGTTTGGCGCCAAGCAGACGGTGATCTTCGCGCTCGTCGTCCAGGCGCTGGGCGCGGGCGCCTACTACTTCACGCGGCAGGTCGGGGAGTTCTACGCTGTCGCCGTGATCTTCGGCATGGCCTACGGCGGAGTCATGCCGCTCTACGCCGTGATTGCCCGCGAATACTTCCCGATGCGCATCATGGGCACCCTGATCGGCGCCACCTCGCTGATCGCCAGCCTCGGCATGTCGCTGGGGCCGGCGGTCGGCGGTTGGATCTTCGACACCTTCGGCACCTACGGCTGGCTCTATCTCGGCTCGCTCGTCATGGGCTTCACCGCCGCCGGCATCGCGCTCTTCTTCCCACCGGCTCCCATGCGCCAGCCGGCCGCGGCGCCTCAACCGGCCTGAGTGTCTTTTGCCGGGGCGCGCCACTCCGTGGCGCGTCTTCTCATGCTCATATGGACCGCGCGCAGCCTGCGCGCTCATCCGCGCAGGTGAATGCGCTCAATCATGAGGCGCGCTGGAAGCGCGCGGTCCAATGAGTCTGACGCGCCACGGAGTGGCGCGCCCCCGGCGAAAGAGCTAGCCGCCGATCACCTTCTTCTCGATCATGCAGTGGATGCCCTTGTTGCCATCCACTGTCTGGGTGACGTGCAGATCGGCCTGCAGGCTGCACAGCATGTAGGCGTCAGCGGCGCTGAGCCCGGTCTTGGCGCTGATCAGGCGGATCATATCGCGCAGCGCTTCCTTGGCGGCGTCGTCGAGGTCGGGATCGAAGCCGTGCGTGATCCAGTGCGTCGCCGTCTCTGCGCGCGGGTTGGTGAGCTTCATGTCCTTGCGCACGGTGAAGCGGAAGGTGCCGGAGAGGTTAGTCTCGAGCGCCGTCAGGTTGACCTCGCCGTCACCCTGCACGCCGTGGCCGTCGCCGGTCGAGAACAGCCCACCCTCGGCGAACACCGGGAAGTAGACCGTGGTGCCGACCTGGAAGTGCTTGTTGTCGATGTTGCCGCCGAAGGCGCGAGGCTCGATCGAGCTGCACTGGCCCCATTCTGCTGGCGGCGCCACGCCCATGATGCCGAAGAACGGCCTGAGCTCGATCTCGAGGCCCCAGGGCATGGTGCAGACGCCGCGGTTGGAATCGATCGGAATGTGGGTCAGGCGATAGAACGGGAAATCCTCGGGCAGGGTGCC
>DASXQC010000882.1:0-2819 GCA_036493235.1 Reyranella sp. | reverse complement strand
CAGCTGCCCACCTGGCTGCAGGGAAGGCGCGAAATCCTGGGCGCCAGCATCGGCATCTACCGCTCGTTCCTGGTCGTAGTGTGCGGCGCGCTGGCGCTCGCCCTGCAGCTCGCGCTGATGAAGACCCGCTTCGGCAGCCGCCTGCGCGCCGCCGTCGACGATGCCCGTGTGGCGAGGGGACTCGGTATTCCGGTGGGCTTCGTGTTCGCCGCGACCTTTGCCGTCGGCTCGGGACTCGCGGGCCTGGGCGGCGCGCTGGGCGTCGAGCTGCTGGGCCTCGATCCGTACTTCCCGCTCAAGTTCATGGTCTTCTTCCTGATCGTGGTGACGGTCGGTGGGACCTCCGGCCTGATGGGTCCGTTCGTCGCCTCGCTGCTGCTGGGCGTTGCCGACGTCGCCGGCAAATACTATCTGTCCTCGGCGCTGGGCGGCTTCGTGATCTACGTCGTGCTGATCGTCGTGCTGGTCCTGCGCCCGCACGGCCTGTTCGCCCGGGCTCGATGAGAGGGGCGCGATGAGCACCGCCGCGAGCCTGGCGCGGCGCGCGCGCTGGCGCTGGCCCGAGATCGTGTTCTGGCTGGTCGCGTTCGCCGCGTTCTTCGCGCCTGGCGGCAAGCAGCTGCTGCTGAACGAGATCGCCATCCTCGCCCTGTTCGCGCTCTCGCTCGATCTGATTCTCGGCTATGCCGGCATCCTCTCGCTGGGCCATGCCGCGTTCTTCGGCACCGGCGCCTATGCCGCCGGTATCTTCTGCAAATTGGTAACGCCCGATCCGACCGCAGGCCTGCTCGTCGCCATCGTCGTCGCCGGCATGCTTGGCTTCGCTACCAGTTTCCTGGTGCTGCGCGGCAGCGACCTCACGCGGCTGATGGTGACGCTCGCCGTCGCGCTGGTGCTGCATGAGGTCGCCAATGCCCTGCCGGACTGGACTGGCGGCGCCGACGGCCTGCAAGGCATGACGGTCGGCCCCGTGCTCGGCACCTTCGACTTCGACCTGTACGGCCGCACCGCCTACGCCTACAGCCTGACGACCCTTTTCGTGCTGTTCCTGCTGGCGCGGCTGATCATGGGCTCGCCGTTCGGCCTGTCGCTGATGGCGATCCGCCGCAATCCGTTGCGGGCGGCGGCGCTCGGTGTGCCCGTCCATCGTCGCCTGATCGCCGCCTACGCGCTCGGCGCCGCCTATGCCGGCGCGGCCGGCGCACTGCTGGCGCAGACCACCGCCTATGTCTCGCTCGATGTGCTGGAGTTCCAGCGCTCGGCCGACGTGCTGCTCACCCTTATCATCGGCGGCGTGGGCTGGCTCTATGGCGGCATTGCCGGCGCGATCGTGTTCAAGATCCTGCAGGACCTGCTGTCCTCGAGCAGCCCGCAGTTCTGGCTCTTCTGGATGGGCATCTTCCTGGTCGTGCTGGCGCTGGTCGGCCGTGAGCGGCTGGCGGGTGTCGTGCGCGGCCTCGTCGCCCGGGTGGGGCGGTCGTGACCGCGCTGGAGACGCACGGCCTCGCCAAGCGCTTCGGCGGCCTTCTCGCCACCAATGACGTCACCTTCCGGCTCGAAAGGGGCGCGCGCCATGCGCTGATCGGGCCCAACGGCGCGGGCAAGACGACCTTCGTCAACCTGTTGACCGGCGTGCTGCCGCCGTCGGCCGGCCGCGTGCTACTGGGCGGCGAGGACATCACGCGGCTCAAGCCTGAGGCGCGCGTGCGCCGCGGCCTGGTGCGTACTTTCCAGATCAACCAGCTGTTCGCCGACCTCACACCGCTCGAGACGCTGGCACTGGCGGTCGGCGAGCGGCTGGGCGAGGGGGCGACCTGGTATCGCCCAGTCCGCGGTGATGCGCTCGCCCGCGAGGTCGACGCCGTGGCGACCCGCTTCGGCCTCGCCGACGTGCTCGACGTGCGTACCGACACCTTGCCCTACGGCAAGCAGCGCCTGCTCGAAATCGCCGTCGCCTTCGCCTGGGCGCCGCGCGTGCTGCTGCTCGACGAGCCTGCCGCCGGCGTCCCCACCGCCGAGCGCCAGGATATCCTGAATGCCATTGCCGCCCTGCCGGCCGACGTTTCGGTGCTGCTCATCGAGCACGACATGGGATTAGTGTTCGACTTTGCGCAGCGCATTTCGGTTCTGGTCGAGGGCGCGCTCCTGACGGAGGGAACGCCGCAGGAGATCGCCGCCGACCCGCGCGTGAAGGCGGTTTATCTCGGCGAGGCCGAGCATGGCTGAGTTGCTGACCGTCAACGGGCTCAGCGCCGGCTATGGCCACGCGGTCGTGCTGTCGGACGTCGCCTTCCGACTGGGCGAGGGTGAGGCGCTCGCCGTGCTGGGCCGCAACGGCGTCGGCAAGACGACGCTGATCGACAGCGTTGTCGGCGTGACGCGCCGCTTTGCCGGATCGCTCAGTTTCGTCGGCCGCGAGATCGCCGCACTGCCGCCCGAGGCGCGCGCCGCTGCGGGCATCGGCTGGGTCCCGCAGGAGCGCAACATCTTCCGCTCGCTCACGGTGCAGGAGAACATCACCGCGGTGGCGCGGCCGGGGCCGTGGACGCTCGATCGCATCTACGGGCTGTTCCCGCGTCTGAAGGAACGGCGCAATCAGTCCGGCGGATCGCTGTCGGGCGGCGAGCAGCAGATGCTGGCGATCGGCCGCGCACTCGCACTGAACCCGCGCCTGCTGTTGCTCGACGAGCCGACCGAGGGCCTGGCGCCGATCATCATCGAGGAGCTGCTGCGCGCGCTGCGCCGGCTTTTCGTCGAGGAGAAGATGGCGGGCATCGTTGTCGAGCAGCACGCGCACAAGATCCTGCCGATCACGGACC
>DASXQC010000881.1:0-2654 GCA_036493235.1 Reyranella sp. | reverse complement strand
TCGACCGCCGGGAAGATCGCCATTTCCGCGATCGAGCGGCTCAGCACGGTCGTGGCGTCCAGATGGGCGAACGAGGTCGCCGGCGCCGGATCGGTCAAGTCGTCGGCTGGCACGTAGATCGCCTGCACCGAGGTGATCGAGCCCTTCTTGGTCGAGGTGATGCGCTCCTGCAGGGCGCCCATGTCGGTCGACAGCGTCGGCTGATAGCCCACTGCCGATGGGATGCGGCCCAGCAGCGCCGACACTTCGGAGCCCGCCTGGGTGAAGCGGAAGATGTTGTCGACGAAGAACAGCACGTCCTGGCCCTCGGCGTCGCGGAAGTACTCCGCCGTCGTCAGGCCCGACAGCGCGACGCGCGAGCGGGCGCCCGGCGGCTCGTTCATCTGGCCGTAGACCAGCGCCACCTTCGAGCCCGGACCGTCGAGCTTGATGACGCCCGATTCGATCATCTCGTGATAGAGGTCGTTGCCCTCGCGGGTGCGCTCACCGACGCCGGCGAACACGGACACACCGCCGTGCGCCTTCGCGACGTTGTTGATCAGCTCCATGATGGTCACGGTCTTGCCGACGCCGGCGCCGCCGAACAGGCCGATCTTGCCGCCCTTGGCGTAGGGCGCCAGCAGATCGATGACCTTGATGCCGGTGACCAGGATCTCCGCTTCCGTCGACTGCTCGACGAACGCGGGCGCCGCACGATGGATCGGCAGGGTCAGCTTGGCGTTGACCGGGCCGCGCTCGTCGACCGGCTCGCCGATCACGTTCAGGATACGGCCGAGCGTCTCGGGGCCGACCGGCATGGCGATCGGGCCACCGGTGTCCGTCGCCTTCGTGCCGCGCACCAGGCCGTCGGTCGTGTCCATCGCGATCGCGCGGACTTCCGACTCGCCCAGATGCTGCGCCACCTCGAGCACCAGCTTGCGGCCGTCGGTGCTGACGTGCAGCGCGTTCAGGATGTGCGGCAGCTCGCCTTCGAAGCGAACGTCGACGACTGCACCCGTGATCTGGATGATCGTGCCGATGTTGTTGGCCATGAAAGTTCCCTTTCCTTGAATTCTTAGACGGCTTCGGCGCCGGAGATGATCTCGATGAGCTCCTTGGTGATCGAAGCCTGCCGCGAGCGGTTCATCTGCAGGGTCAGCTTCTTGATCACCTCGCCCGCGTTGCGCGAGGCGCTGTCCATCGCCGTCATCTGCGAGCCGTAGAAGCTCGCCGCGTTCTCGAGCAGGGCGCGGAAGATCTGGACGGTGAGGTTGCGCGGCAGCAGGTCGGTCAGGATCTCGCCCTCGTCGGGCTCGAACTCGTAGATCGCGCCGCCCATGGTCGCCGGCGCGGCATCCTCCGGCGGTGGCGGCGGCGGGATGAGCTGCTGGACGGTGACGATCTGGGTCATCGCCGACTTGAAGCGGTTGAAGACCACCGTCGCGACGTCGAACTCGCCGGCGTCGAACAGCTGCATGACTTTGGCCGACACCTTCTGGGCGTCGGCGAAGCTGACCCGCGGGCGGCCGAGCTCGGTGATGGTATCGATGATCAACGGCGCGAAGTCGCGGCGCAGCTGGTCGCGCGCCTTGCGGCCGACACACAGGATCTTGACCGTCTTCCCGTCGGCCAGCATCTGGCGGATCGTGCGCCGCGCCTCGCGGACGATCGAGCTGTTGAAGGCGCCGCACAGGCCGCGATCGGACGTGGCCACGATCACGAGCTGGACCTTGTCCGAGCCGGTGCCGGCCAGCAGCTTGGGGCCGGTGCCCTTGAAGCTCTGGCCGAGGGCCGCAAGCACCTTGTCCATGGCTTCCGCGTAGGGGCGGGCCGCCATGGCCTGTTCCTGGGCGCGCCGCAGCTTGGCGGCGGCCACCATCTTCATGGCCTTGGTGATCTTCTGCGTCGACTGGACGCTTCGGATCCTGAGCCGGAAGGTCTTGAGGCTAGGCATGAATGCGCGCCTTGGGCCCTAGGCGAACTTCTTGATGAAGGAGTCGAGGAAGCCCTTCAGCTTCTCGTCCACTTCCTTGGTGATCTCGCGCTTCTCGCGGATCGCCGCCAGGATCGAGCCCTCGGAGCGCAGCGCTTCGAGATAGCTCGCCTCGAACTCGTTGACGCGACCGACCGGCAGGCCGTCGAGATAGCCGCGGGTGCCGGAGTAGATCGACGCGACCTGCTCCTCGACCGGCATCGGGCTGTACTGGCCCTGCTTGAGCAGCTCGGTCAGGCGCTGGCCGCGGGCCAGCAGGCGCTGGGTCGTGGCGTCGAGGTCGGAGGCGAACTGGGCGAACGCCGCCATCTCGCGATATTGCGCGAGCTCGAGCTTCATCGTGCCGGCGACCTGCTTCATCGCCTTGATCTGCGCGGCCGAGCCGACGCGGCTGACCGACAGGCCGACGTTGATCGCGGGCTTGATGCCGGCGTAGAACAGCTCGGCCTCGAGGAAGATCTGACCGTCGGTGATCGAGATCACGTTGGTCGGGATGTAGGCCGACACGTCGCCGGCCTGCGTCTCGATGACCGGCAGCGCCGTCAGCGAGCCCGAGCCGTTCTTCTCGTTCAGCTTGGCGGCGCGCTCGAGCAGGCGCGAGTGGAGATAGAACACGTCGCCGGGATACGCCTCGCGGCCCGGCGGGCGGCGCAGCAGCAGCGACATCTGGCGGTAGGCGACC
>DASXQC010000880.1:0-5668 GCA_036493235.1 Reyranella sp. | reverse complement strand
TTGGTCCGCGACACGCCCACACCGAAGCCCATCGAATCGCGTTCGCGGTTGCCGATCAGGCCGAAGCCGGTGACGCCGGCGCCGTAGTACTGGTTGATCGGCAGGGTCTGCGAATCGTTGACGCCGAACTGGTAGAAGACGGAAACCGATGAAGTCGCCACTTGTGGGTTCACGCCATAGGCGACGCGCTGCGAGCCGAACAGGTAGAAGCCGCCGGTGCCGTCCTGGCTGATGCCGTGTGGAGCGGTCAGCTCGCCGGTCTCGCGCCACAAGCCGATGCCGAACTGGCCGGGATGCTTGCCCTCGCCGAGCTGCCAGTTGAAGCCCATCTCGCCGATCAGGAAGTAGTAGCCGTTGAGCTGCGGGCCGATCAGCCCGGTCTGGATGCCGCGCGCAAGGTTGCCGTCGTAGGCGCCGAGATTGACGTCGACGTTCTTGGTCGGCGTGACGTTGACGGTCACGCCGTCGCCGGGATTGTAGTAGCCGGGCAGGGCGCCGAGCAGCGAGCCGTTCACGAACACCGTCGAATACAGCAGCCCGCTCACCGAGGGGATGTTCTGGTTGATGTCGCTCAGGGTCACCGGACGCAGCACGTTGTTGAAGTCCGCGGTCGGCGTGCTGCGGCCGATGCGCACCTTCAGCAGGTCCTTGAGAAGCACCTGCTCGTACCAGGCCTGGTAGAGCTCCGACCGCTGCCACGGCGTCGGACCGACGATGCCGTTGTAGCCGCTGATCGTCTGCGCCTCGCCGTTGGTGTTGGCGCCGTTGAGTTGCAGGAACTGGACGCCGAAGCTGGCGCCGCGCCAGTCGACCATCTTCTCCGCATCGATCCCGAGGCTGACGAACAGCGCGCTGTTGAAGGTCCAGGTGCCGGGGTGCAGGCCGCCCGAGGCGAGGAGATTGGCATCGGCGAGCCACAATCCGCCCAGCCGGATGCCCCATTCGTCCCGCAGGCCGAGCCCGTGGCCGAGTTGTCCGGTCCCGGTCGTGAAGGTCGTGGCTGCGGGATTGCCGGTGACCGCGGCAACGGCCGGATCGGCCACAAGCGCAAGAGGCACGGTTTGCGCCACGGCGCCACCGCTGATCAGGGCCATCATCCCGAGCACGCCAAGTACTGTAGCGCGAATGCAGCACGGGCCCACACGCCCGCGGCTGTACCGGCTTCCGGCGCCTCCCCGGCACCTTCTAGTCACACCATCCGCCATCGCCACGCCCCAACGATGTACGTTCGTCTCCTAACCCGTTGGATGATGCTCCCGGCAGCCTGCGACCGGAGGTCAAGAAAAGATCAAGTTTGGGCCGGACCAGTGCATGGCACGTCCAAACCGCCTTAGACTCCTTTGTTGAGCGGGGGGGGGGTGACATGGAAAAGGGGTTTCTGGGGCAGGTCTCGGCCGTCGCGCCGGCGGGGATTCTGGTGCTGACGGTTCTTCGGCCGACCCAGGTCGCTGCCATAGAGCCAATCAAGATCGGCGCCGTCCTGCCATTCTCGGGCGGTGTCGAGCTCTACGGCCAGCAGGCGAAGCTCGGGCTGGAGCTGGCGGCCACCGACATCAACGCTGCCGGCGGAATCCTGGGCCGGCCGGTCGAGATGGTCTTTCGCGACGACGGCACGCGGCCGCGGATTGCGGCCGAAGCGGCCCGCAAGGTGGTCGAGGAGGACGGCGCGCTGGCCGTGGTCGGCCCGATCACGTCGCAGAACCTCGACGCCATCGTGCCGGTGCTGACGAACCACCGCACGCCGCTGCTGTATGCGACCAACTACGAGGGTGGCCAATGCAGCCGCTACATGTTCGCGCTCAACACGGTGCCCAACCAGGAGCTGGACTCGTTGCTGCCCTACATGACGAAGACGTTCGGCAGCGACTATTTCCTGATCGGCGCCGATCGCGACTGGCCGCACCGCATGTTCGAGGCCGCCGAGCCGTTGATTGCCAGGCTGGGTGGCAAGGTGGTCGGCAAGCAATATACGCTGGGCACGGCGAGGGATTTCCCGGTCCTCGCCGACCAGCTCGCCAACAGCAAGGCGAAGGTGCTGCTCTACGCGCTGAAGGGTGATGGCATGGGCTTCATTCCCTATGCGTCGGATCGCGGCCTGTTCAAGAACACGACGGTCGCATTCCTCGGCCTGACCGAGGCGGATCTCAAGGCGTTCGGCGGCCGGGTCGATAACATCTATGCCGCGGTGCCGTTCGTCGTCGCGAGCGAGGATCCGAAGGCCAAGGCTTTTGCCGCGCAGGCGCACGCCAAGGCCGGGCCGGACATGGCAGCCTCGAACTACGTCGAGACCCACTACAACGCTTTGCTTGCCGTGAAGGCAGCGCTCGAGAAGGCGGGCAAGGTCGACAAGGAGGCGCTGGTCGACGCGCTCGAAGGCGTGACGTTCGACTCACCCGGCGGGCCGGTCACGATCGGCAAGGACCATCACGCTACGCTCGCCATGTTCCTCGCGCGGACCGAGGGACCGCAACTGGTGCAGGTCCAGGCGCTCGGTGCGATCGCCCCGAAGTCCGGCTGCACACCGGCTCAGGTTGCGCATTAACTCCGCAAAAGAGAAAGGGCGGCCCGGGGCCGCCCTTTCCGATTTCGAGAGTGATCGCCTTACTGGAGGACGATCTCGACGCGGCGGTTCTGCGGCTCGCGCACGCCGTCGGCGGTCTGGACCAGCGGCTGGGTCTCGCCCTTGCCGATGACCGAAATCGCCGTGGCCGGCACGCCGTCGCGCACCAGTGCATCCTTGACCGCATTCGCACGGCGCAGCGACAGCGCCATGTTGTAGTCCTCCGGACCCGACTTGTCGGTATGGCCGGTCGCCGTGATACGGGCCTTACCCGTCGCCTTGAACTGGTCGGCGGCCTGGCGGATCGTGTTCAGCGCCTGCTGCGACAGGTTCGAGCGATCCCAGTCGAAGAAGACCATGAACGACGGCGCTGCGGCCATCGGTGCGGACGGCGGCGGCGGCGGCGCGGACGGTGCGCCGAACTTGTACTGCAGGCTCGCCATCAACGAGACGTTGTTGTTCGGATAAGTGCCGCTCACCGTGTAGGGGACGGAGAGGGCGCCCGCGGAGAGGGAGCCGTTGCCCGAGAAGCTGGGCTGAGTCGTGCCATAGTAGCGGCCTTCCAGGTTGACACGGAGGTTCGGGCTGATCTTGTACCCGACGCCCATCATGAACTGGTAGGCGAACTGCGTGCTGCTGCTGTTGATGCTGCTGCTACTGCTGAGGAGGCCGCCGACGTTGCCGTTGGACTGGCCAGTGGTGTTGATGAAGGCCACGCCGGCACCTGCGCCGACATAAGGCGTGAAGGCCTGATCGGCCCAGAAGTCGTAGTAGGCGTTGGCCATCAATGTCGTCTGGTTGACCGTGACGTTGCCGTTGCCGCCGCCGCTGCCGCCCAGAAGGCCCACGCCGGCCGAGGATATCGTGCCGTTGTTCTGACGGAACAGGCCTTCGAGTTCGACACGCGGGCCGACAAAGTCGTATCCGACCATGCCGCCAGCCGCCCAGCCGGTGTTGAACGAGGTGTTGGTCGGAGATCCAAGGGTGGAGCTGCCAAGGCCTAGGGCGGGAAGGCCGACGTTGGTGGTGAAGGAGCTGTTGAACATCCAGTTCAAGCCGCCTTCGGCGCCGATGTAGATGCCCGGAACGCTCTGCGCCTGGGCGCAGAACGGCAACGCGGCGGCAAGGGCTGCCACCGCCAAAGTCTTCTTCATCTCTAGTATCTCCCCAAAGTCTTGTTCAGGTTGCGAACGCGCCGAAAACACACGGCACCAGCCCTTATTAGTGCAAGTCGACGATTCTTCCGTCGGTGGAAAGCATCGCTGCGCCGTTAGGTCTCACTGTTGCTGTTATGCCACGGTTGTTGCCGCCATGCGGCTGGGTCTCGCCCTTGCCGATGACCGAGATCACCGTTGCCGTCACGCCGGTACGCACCAGCGCATCCTTGACCGCATTCGTGCGGCGCAGATCTGGATGCTCGCCATCAGGCTGAAGTTGTTGTTCTGCGGCGTGGTGGTAGCGCATCGCCGCAAGCGCAGCGGCCGTTACCGTGAGCCTTTTGATCACCCAAATTTTTCCCAACTTAGGACCATCCACTTCGATGCGGATGTTATCCACAGCGTCGCGCGGAATGCCTGAAGTTGTGTGGCGCCCGTGGGCAATGGACCGGGTGTAAAGGCCTCCGTTCACGGCGAATCGAGCGAGGCCATTGCCCTTATTTAGGGGATGTCAGCGGCGATTGGTAGAATCGCCGTATGAACTACAACTCTCCAACGCAAACGCGCCGCCTCCTGCCGATGCAGAAAACGGCGCGTTTGGACAAAAACGGTGAAAACGGCGGAAACCGTCCCGCGAATTTATTTCTTCGCGGGTCCGAGGAAATCGAAGTCGACGCCTTCGTCGGCCTGCAACACCGTGCGATGGAACAAGCCGGTGTAGCCGCGGTCGCTGCCGGGATGCGGCGGCGGCGGAACCCACGCCTTCTTGCGCTTCTCCAGCTCCTCGATCGGCACCAGCAGCTCGAGCTTCCGGTTGGGCACGTCGAGCGTGATGCGGTCGCCGGTCTTGACCAGCGCCAGCGGCCCGCCGACGGCCGATTCCGGCGCGACGTGCAGCACGATGGTGCCAAACGCCGTGCCGCTCATGCGTGCGTCGGAGATGCGGATCATGTCCTTCACGCCGGCGCGCGCGAGCTTCATCGGGATCGGGAAGGAGCCGGCCTCGGGCATGCCCGGCGCGCCTTTCGGGCCCGCGTTGCGCAGCACCAGGATGTCGTCGGCCTTCACATCGAGCGCTGGATCGTCGCCGCGCGCGGCGAGGTCCTCCAGCGAATCGAACACCACGGCGCGGCCGGTGTGGGTCATCAGCGCCGGCGTCGCCGCCGCGTGCTTGATCACCGCGCCGCGCGGGGCGAGGTTGCCGCGCAGCACCGCCATGCCGCCGGTCGGCTTGATCGGGTTCTCCGGCGTGCGGATCACGGTCTGGCCGGGCACGATCTCGGCGGCCTCGATCACGTCCTTCAGGGTCTTGCCCGAAACGGTCTTGCAGCTCTCGTCGAGATGCGTGCGGATCTCCTTCATCAGGCGCGAGTTGCCGCCGGCCCAGTGGAAGTGCTCCATGTAGTGGTCGCCCGACGGCTTGAGGTCGACCAGCACCGGCACCTTGCGGCCGATCGCGTCGAACTCCTCGAGCTCGATATGGATGCCGAGCCGGCGCGCCACCGCAGTGAGATGCACCAGTGCGTTGGTCGAGCCGCCGATCGCCTGCAGCACGGTGAGCGCGTTCCGGAACGCAGCCTCGGTCATGATCTCGCTGGGCTTCGGCCCGCCCTTCACCGCGAGCTCGGCGGCGAGCTTGCCGGTCGCCTCGGCGACGCGCAGGCGGTCGGAGTGAGTGGCGGGGATCGAGCCCGAGTTCGGCAGGCCCATGCCGAGCGTCTCGACGATGCAGCCCATGGTGCTGGCGGTGCCCATCACCATGCAGGTGCCCTTGGTCGGCGCCAGCCGCTCGCTCACCTTGTCGATGTCTTCCTGGCTGAAGGTGCCGGCGCGGAACTGGCCCCACAGGCGGCGGCAGTCGGTGCAGGCGCCCAGCACCTCGCCCTTGAAATGGCCGACCAGCATCGGCCCGACCGGCAGCACGACGGCGGGACGGTCGACGCTCGCCGCG
>DASXQC010000879.1:0-10094 GCA_036493235.1 Reyranella sp. | reverse complement strand
AGCACCGCGTTGGCGACGCCCGTGGCGAGCGGATTGCCGCCATAGGTCGAGCCGTGCGTGCCCGGCACCATGCCGACCGCCGCCTTCTCGGTCGCCATGAAGGCGCCGATCGGGAAGCCGCCGCCCATGCCCTTGGCGATCGCCGCGACATCGGGCTTCACGCCCGACCAGTCGTAGCCCCACATCTTGCCGGTCCGGCCGAAGCCCGTGTGGATCTCGTCGTAGAACAGCAGCAGGCCGAACTCGTCGCAGATCGCGCGCAGGTCCTTGAGAAACTGCGTGGTCGTGCCGCGGATGCCGCCCTCGCCCTGGATCGGCTCGACCAGGATGCCGGCGGTCTCGTCGTCGACCATGTCGCGCACGACGTTGGTGTTGTTGAGCGGCGCGTGCTTGTAGCCGGGCGCGGGCGGGCCGAAGCCTTCGAGGTACTTCTCGTTGCCCGTGGCGGCGAGCGCGTTCAAGAGGCGGCCATGGAACGCCGCCTGGAAGCAGATGATCTTGTAGCGCTTGGGCTGGCCGTTCATGAACTGATACTTGCGGATCAGCTTGATGCCGCCCTCGATCGCCTCGGCGCCCGAGTTGCAGAAGAACATCGTGTCGGCGAACGACACCTCGGTCAGCCGCTTGGCCAGCTTCTCGCCGTTGCCGACGCGGAACAGGTTGGAGGTGTGCCACAGCTTCTTGCCCTGTTCGGTCAGTGCCTTGACCAGGGCGGGGTGGCAGTGGCCCAGCGCGTTCACGGCGATGCCGGAGGTAAAGTCCAAGTAACGTCGGCCGTCCGTCGCGTAGAGGTAGTTGCCTTCTCCGCGTTCGAACACGACGTCCTTGCGACCGTACGTCGGCATAACAGCCGTTATCACGATAGACCTCCTCTAAAGGAAAAAGCCCCGCTTTTGCGGGGCTGGGCACTATCGGACCGGGGCTGGGGGGTGTCAACGCAACTTGAGGGGCCGGACACCCTCTGATAGACACGCCCCTCCCTTTAGAAATTCTTATGGATTCGTTACCGACCCGCCCTTCGATCGCCTTGCGCCGCGCCGCCTTCGGCTCAGTGCCGGAGATGCTGGACTATGCGGCCCAGGGGGAGACCGGCGTCTCCTTCTATAGTGCACGCGGAGAGCGGCTATCGGCGTTGCCGTGGAAAGAAGTGCGCGAGCGCGCCCATGTGATGGCCCGCAAGCTGATCGGCGCGGGCTTCGCGCGTGGCGAGCGCCTGCTGATCACAGCGGACACCTGGCCCGGCTTCTTCGACGCCTTCTTCGGCGCCCAGTATGCCGGCCTGCTGCCGGTACCGGTTTCGATCCCGGTCGGGATCGGCGGCAAGGAGGCCTATCTCGACCAGCTCCGCCGTCAGTTCGCGGCGTCAGGCGCGGTCGCGGCGGTCGCGCTCGACGAACTGGCGGGCTTCCTCGCCGAAGCCGCCCAGGAATTTCCGGCACTCAGGCTGCATGGCGGCATGGACGTTCTCGACTCGCTGCCCGAGAAGGCAGTCGACCTCAGGCCGCTCGGACCCGCCGACACCTGCTACATCCAGTTCTCGTCCGGCAGCACGCGCCATCCGCACGGCGTGCAGATCACGCAATCGGCGCTGATGGCGAACCTCCAGGGCATCACCGGCCCCGGCGGCCTCGACGTGGTCGAAGGCGATCGCGCGGCGAGTTGGCTGCCGCTCTATCACGACATGGGCCTGATCGGCTTCCTGTTCTCGCCGCTCGCCGGCCAGCTCTCGATCGACTACATCACGCCGCGCGACTTCGCGCGCCGGCCAATGCAGTGGCTGAACCTGATCTCGAAGTACCGTGGTACCATCGCCTACAGCCCGAGCTTCGGCTACGACCTCGCCGTGCGCCGCGGCGGCTCGCAGATCCCCGCCGATCTCGACCTGTCGTCATGGCGCCACGCCGGCATCGGCGGTGACATGGTACGCGCCGACGTGCTCGACCGCTTCGCCGCGGCCTTCGAGCCCAAGGGCTTCAACCGCTCGGCCTTCATCCCGAGCTACGGCATGGCCGAGGTCTGCCTCGCCATCACCTTCAGCCCGGGCGGCAAGGGCATGCATACCGACACGGTCGAGCGCACCGCGCTGGCCGAGGAGCAGCGCGCCGTGCCGGCGGCGACTCCCGACGACCCGCAGACCGCCCGTCGCTTCGTGATGTGCGGCAGGGTGTTGCCGGGCCACCAGCTCGAAGTGCGTGACGAGCAAGGCCAGGTACTGGGCGATCGCGCCGTCGGCCGCATCTTCGTCAAGGGGCCCAGCATCATGCCGGGCTACTTCCAGGAGCCCGAGGCGAGTCGCGAGGTGCTGTCGCCCGACGGCTGGCTCGACACCGGCGACCTCGGCTATCCACTGAACGGCGAGATCGTCGTCACCGGCCGCGCCAAGGACCTGATCATCGTCAATGGCCGCAACGTCTGGCCGCAGGACATCGAATGGGCGATCGAGGCGCAGAAGGTCGTGAAGAACGGCGATTCGGCGGCCTTCTCGGTCGACACTGGCGAAGGTGAGCGGGTCGTGGTCGCTGTGCTCGCGCGTGTCTCGGGCGACGAGGCGAAGACCAAGCTGGCGCGCGATGTCGCGGGCGCCGTGCGCGAAGCGATCGCGGTCGACTGCGACGTGGCACTTGTGCCGCCGACCATGGGCCTGCCGCATACCTCGTCGGGCAAGCTCTCGCGGTCCCGCACCAAGGCCAACTACCTGGCTGGCCACTACGCCGGCAAACCCGCCGCGGCCTGACGTGCCCAAGGTCGCGGCGATCACGGGGGCGACCGGCTTTGTCGGTCCGCACCTCGTCGCCGCGCTTGCCCGACACGGCTGGACGTTCCGACTGCTGATGCGGCGCTGGACGCCGTTGCCCTCACTGCCAGGCGTCGAGGCGGAGATCGTTTGGGGGGACCTGTCCGACGAGGTGAGCCTGAAGAGGCTGGTTGCCGGGGCCGACGCGGTGGTCCACGCCGCCGGCTTGATCAAGGCGCGCCGGCCGATCGACTTCGACCGGGTCAACCGCGACGGCACGGCTCGCCTGTCGACGCTCGCGCCCGACATTCCGTTCCTGCTGCTGTCGTCGCTGGCGGCGCGCGAGCCGCAGCTCTCGCCCTACGCGGCCAGCAAGCGCGCGGCCGAGGAGGTGGTCACCCGGCGGTCGGGTCCCTGGCTCACGGTGCGGGCGCCGGCGGTCTACGGGCCGGGCGACCGCGAGACGCTCGCCTACTTCAAGATGGCGGCGCGCGGCTTCGCCCTGCAGCCGGGACAGCCGGACGCCCGGCTGTCCCTGATCCATGTCGAGGACCTGGCCGAAGCGCTGGCGCTCGCCCTCGACCGGTCCCTGTCGCCGGCCGTGTACGAGATCGATGACGGTCACCCCGGCGGCTATCGCCACGCCGACATGGCGGCGGCGGCGGCCAAGGCGTTCGGTCGGCCGGTGCGGGCGATCCGGATCGGGCGGGGAGTGATGAACACCGTCGCCAACCTGAACAGCCTGCGGTCAGGGGCGCAAATCCTGTCCCCGGCAAAGGTCAGGGAGCTTTACCATTTCGACTGGGCCGTGCACGAAAGCCGCCTCGCCGAGGCGACCGGCTTTGCCGCCCAGTTCGGGCTGGTGGATGGATTTCGCCACACGATCTTGTGGTATCGCCGCCGCCACTGGCTTTAGGTGGGGGTTGGTGAGACGTGAGACCACCGACCTGAAATGTACGCCGGTGTGCATTTCAGGCCTCTCATGCCGCTTGAGACGCCGCCAGACGACCTCATCACGATCTAGGGGCCATTTGGTTGTGAAACACGGCGTAACAATTTGTTATTTCACATGGATTCCGAGGTTCGCCACATAGAGGCCTGCTTAAGCCCCCCGGGAGATCCCCCTTTGCGTACCGCCCAGAACCTGATCGTCGAAAACGACGACGCCACTGCTGTCCTGCTCCGCCGCATTCCGACGCGCGGTGAAGTGATGGCCGAGATCATGACCCAGCTCACCAACTTCCGTACCGATGACTCCTATGTCATCCGCGGCGAGACCGTCATTGCCAAGGACCTGGCCATCGACTCGCTCGCCGTGATGGACATGGTCATGGAGCTCGAGGATCGGTTCGACGTCTCGATCCCGATGAACGGCGTCGCCGAGATCCAGACCGTCGACGAGCTCGCCAATACGATCCTGAAGCTCGCCGCCCGGCGTTAGTACGCTATGGGCTTGTTTGACCGCCATGCCGGTCTGCTGGACGCGTATCGCGACGTCCGCACGACCGGCGCCGACCCGTTCCAGATTCGCATGGAGCGGGTCCTGTCGCCGACCGAAGCGATCATCAACGGCAAGAAGTGCCTGACGGTCGGCACCAACAACTACTTCGGCCTGACCTTCGATCCGTCCTGCATGGACGCGGCAATCGAGGCGATCCGGGCGGAGGGCACCGGCACGACCGGCTCGCGCATCGCCAACGGTTCGTACAGCGAGCACGTGGCGCTGGAGAACGAGATCGCCGAATTCTACGGCAAGAAGCACTGCATGGTCTTCACGACCGGCTACCAGGCCAATCTCGGGATCATCTCCACGCTGGTCGGCCAGGAAGACTTCCTGCTGATCGACGCCGACAGCCACGCCTCGATCTACGATGCCTGCAAGCAGACGCAGGCCGAGGTGGTGCGTTTCAAGCACAACGACCCGGCGAGCCTCGACGCGCGCCTGCGTCGGCTGGGTGACAAGCCGGGCAACCGGCTGGTGGTGCTCGAGGGCATCTATTCGATGCTGGGCGATTCGGCGCCGCTCAAGGAATTCATTGCGGTCTGCAAGAAGCACAATGCCTACGTGCTGATCGACGAGGCCCATTCGCTGGGCGCGCTGGGCGAGAACGGCCGCGGGCTGTGCGAATCGGCCGGCGTGCTGGACGACTGCCACTTCATCGTCGGCACCTTCTCCAAGACGCTGGGCGCGATCGGCGGCTACTGCGTCTCCAACGACCCGGACTTCGACATCCTGCGCGTGACCACGCGCGCCTATATGTTCACGGCCTCGCTGCCGCCCTCGATCGTCGCCTCGGTACGCCAGTCGCTGAAGGTGGTGAAGGCGCGCGGCGCCCAACTGCGCAAGCAGCTCTGGGACAACGTGCACACGCTCTATGACGGCCTGGTCGCGCAGGGCTTCAAGCTCGGCCCCGAGTATGGGCCGGTGGTGGGCGTGCACCTGCCCGACCGCATGACGGCGATCGGCTTCTGGCGTGCCATGCTGGATGCCGGCATCTACGTGAACGTGGCCGTGCCGCCGGCCACGCCCAACGGCGTGTCGCTGCTGCGCTGCTCGCTGTGCGCCGTGCACACCAAGGAGCAGCTCGATCACATGATCGAGGTCATGACCGGGATCGGCCGCCAGATGGGCGTGCTCGCGCCCAAGCTCAAGGTCGTCGGCAGCAGCCGCTAGAGGCGGCCATGTTCCGGTTGGCGCATCTCTCCGACCCGCACCTGCCGATGCCGCAGGCGGGGACGCTGCAGCTCCTGAACAAGCGCGCCACCGGCTATTACAACTGGTGGCGCAACCGCGTGCACCTGCATGTGCCCGAGGCGCTGGCTGGCATCGTGGCCGACATCAAGGCGCAGAGGCCGGACCACATCGCGCTGACCGGCGATCTGGTGAACGTGGCCCTGCCGCAGGAGTACCGCCGCGCCGCCGAGTGGCTCGCGGCGTTCGACACGCCCGACCGCATCACCGTCATCCCGGGCAACCACGACGTCTATGTCTCGGTGCCGTGGGACCAGAGCCTCGGCCTGTGGGGCGCCTATATGGCGGGCGACGGCCAGCCGCCGGCAGCGGGCTTCGACGTCTTCCCGACGTTGCGCCGGCGCGATGGCATCGCCCTGATCGGCCTGTCGACCGGAGTGCCGAAGCCGCCGCTGCTGGCGACCGGCGACCTCGGGGCCGAACAGATCGCGCGCGCCGAGAAGCTGCTGGCGGAGACCGGCCGTGAGGGGCTGTGCCGGATCGTGCTGATCCATCACCCGCCGCTCACCGACCAATCGCGCTGGAAGCATCTCAACGATGCGTCGGCCTTCCAGGCGATGATCCGCCGGGTCGGCTGTGAAGCGATTCTGCACGGGCACAACCACCGCAGCGAGTTCGCCCGCATTGCCGGCCCCAACGGCCCCGTGCCGGTGCTGGGCGTCAGCTCGGCTTCGGCAGCACGCGAGAGCAAATACGGCCGCGCCCGCTATCACCTGATTCACATCGACCGCGATGGCGAGGACTGGCGGCTCGAGGTGAAGGTGAGGGCGCTCAATGCGGACAACAGCGGCTGCGAGCCGGAGGGCGACTTCGTGTTCCACAGTGCCGGCGCCCTCGCCATGGTAGCTTGAGCCGATGGCAGCTTCCGACATCGTCGTCACGCCCGTCGACGGCAAATCCGACCTCAAAGCCTTCATCCAGCTCCCGGTCCGCCTGTTCCGCGGCCACAAGGGCTATATCCCGCATCTGAACACCGAGCGGGACGAGGCCTTCTCCCCGAAGAAGAACCCGCTGTTCAAGCACGTCGAGGTCCAGTTCTTCCTGGCCCGTCGCGGCGGCAAGGTGGTTGGCCGCATCACTGCCCAGCTCGACCACGCCTATCTCGAGCGCTACCAGGACAGCACTGGCCATTTCGGCTGCCTGGTGGCCGAAAACGACCCGGCGATCTTCGCCGCGTTGTTCAGGGCCGCCGAGGACTGGGTGCGCGCCAAGGGCATGAAGCGGATTACCGGGCCGTTCAGCCTGTCGGTCAACGAGGAGGTCGGCCTGCTGGTCGATGGCTTCGACAGTCCTTCGATCCTGATGGTGCCTTACGACCCGCCCTACTCGGGCCCGCGAGTCGAGGCGAGCGGTTACAGCAAGATCAAGGACGTGTTTTCCTACAATTACGACGTCCAGAACGCGCCCGAGACGATCGGCAAGAAGCTGATGGCGCGCGCCGGCATGGCCGGGCGGGTCAAGGTGCGCAGCGCCAACATGAAGATGTTCGATGCCGAGGTGCGCACCATCGTCGGCATCTTCAACGACGCCTGGAGCGACAACTGGGGCTTCGTGCCGTTCACCCAGGCCGAGATCGACCACGCGGCCAAGGCGTTCGGGCCGGTGATCGTGCCGGACCTCTGCATCTTCGTGGAGGTCGACGACGAGGCGGTGGCCTTCATCGTGGCCCTCGCCAACCTCAACGAAGCGATCGCCGACTTCAACGGCCGGATGGGGCCGATCAATCTCCTGAAGCTCCTGTGGCGGCTCAAGATCGCCGGCCCCGAGAGCACCCGCGTGCCGCTGATGGGCGTGAAGAAGAAGTATCGCAACCATCCGTTGATGGGCGCCGGCCTCGCCATGATGGCGATCGACCAGCTGCGGCAGAACGGCAAGCGGCTGGGCAAGAAGACCGCCGAGCTGGGCTGGATCCTCGAGGACAACAAGGCGACCAACAACATCATCCGCTCGGTTGGCGGCCAGCACTACAAGACCCACCGGATCTACGAGAAGGCCCTGGGGTGACGGAGCCCTCCGGCGCCGTCCGTCCTCCGTCGGCCTTCGCGCCCCTCCGCAATCCGGTCTACCGCGGGATCTGGATCGCCAATCTGCTGTCCAATATCGGCGGCTGGATGCAGACGGCGGGAGTCGCCTGGGAGATGACCAGCCTGACCAGCCAGCCGATCTACGTGGCGCTGCTGGCGGCCGCCGGCACGCTGCCGATGTTCCTGTTCTGCTTCTTCGCCGGCATCCTGGCCGACCGCTTCGACCGTCGCCGCTACATCATCGTCTGCCAGTGCTGGATGCTCCTGATTTCCGGCATCATGGCGGTGCTTGCCCTGGGAGGCTGGCTGTCGGCCTGGAACCTGCTGGGGTTCAGCTTCCTGATGGGGCTCGGCAACGCGATGAACACGCCCGCCTGGCAGGCCGTCATCCCCGAGATCGTCCCGGCCACACAGCTCCGGCCCGCGATCGCGTTGAACAGTGCTGGCTTCAATCTGGCGCGGACGATCGGGCCGGTGATCGGGCAGATATTGCTCAGCCTGATGGGCGTCTTCCTGCTCTTCGCCGTCAATTCGGCCACCTACATCTTCGTCATCCTGGCAATGCGGGTATGGAAGCGGCCGGCCGAGGCCCGGGCCGGGCAGCGCCGCGAGACGTTCGGCGAGGCCGCGCGCGTCGGTCTTGCCTTCTTTCGCGGGTCGAGCGAACTCAAGGCCGTCCTGGCGCGCGGCGTCTGCTATTTCGTGCCCGGCATCGCCATCAGCACGCTATTACCGGCCGTCGGCCGGTTTGGGCTGGGCCTCGACGAGTTCTCCTTCGGCCTGCTCTACACTGCCTTCGGCGTCGGCGCGGTGATCGGCGCGCTCAGCATGCCCGAGGTCAACCGGCTGTTGGGCTCCAGCCGGGCCAATATCTGGGCCATGGGCCTACATGCCACCGCCGCCCTGGTCGCCGCCGTGGTCATGGACCCGATCGTCTTCGGCATCTGCTTCGGCGTCACGGGCGCCTGCTGGATGATGGTGGTGGCCAACAACAGCACCTCGATGCAGATGATCCTGCCGCACTTCATGCGGGCACGTGGCATGGCGATCAACCAGGTGGTGTTTTTCGGTTCGCTGGTCGTCGGCGCGATGCTGTGGGGCAAGATCGCCGACCAGTGGAGCGCGCGGACGGCGCTGATCATCGCCTCGCTCGCGCTGCTGCCCCTCACCGCGCTCGCCGCCTCGATCCGTCTGCCCCGGTCGCCCACTCCGCGCGCGTGAAGCAACCGTGCGAGCGGCCCATGTGTTGAATGCACCACAAGGCCGCTAAAAATTTTGCCGACGGGGAAGAATCTACTTGTATCGGCGTACATTAGTTGTAGATAGCGAAAGAAGACGCCCACGCACGTGCCGCTGGCCCATAGTGGTTACGCAACGACGGAAAGCGTCCTTTTTGGCAGTGCCGGCGCAAGCCGGGTCCGAGAGGGAGCTTCTGATATGTTTGCTTGCCGCGCGGGGCGTGCTCCCCGCTATCGTGTCGTAAGCCCGGTCGCTGGCCGGGCCACCTCGAAAAAGTCTCCGTCGAGTATTGGCTGACGTGCGCTGCCCGGCTCGGGCTCGTCCCGAGAGGCACCGCCGTCGCTTGCTCACCTTTTCGACTCTTCCGACAAGTTAGACGGGGAACCCCCCAGCAATGACCGAGCGTATTTCGCGTTATCTCCGAGAGCAGCAGCCTGAGACTCCCTGCCTGGTGGTCGATCTCGACGTGGTGGAGAACAACTACCGCCGCATGCGGGAGCTGCTTCCGGCCGCGCACATCTTCTACGCCGTGAAGGCCAACCCGGCCGACAAGATCCTGACGCGCCTCGGCGGCCTCGGTTCCAAGTTCGACACCGCCTCGCGCGGCGAGATCGAGCTGGTGCAGGCTGCCGGCGTGTCGGTCGACCGCATCTCCTTCGGCAACACGATCAAGAAGGAAAAGGACATCGCCTGGGCCTACCAGCAGGGCGTGCGCCTGTTCGCCTTCGACAGCGAGGCGGAGCTGCAGAAGCTCGTCCGCGTCGCGCCGGGCGCCAGGGTGTTCTGCCGCGTGCTGGTCGATTGCGGCGGCGCCGAGTGGCCGCTCAGCAAGAAGTTCGGCTGCGCGCCGGAGATGGCCAAGGACCTGCTGCGCAAGGCCAGGGACTGGGGGATGGATGCCTATGGCATCTCCTTCCATGTCGGCAGCCAGCAGACCGACCTCGAGCAGTGGGACCGGGCCCTCGGCCAGATCTCTCAGATGTTCTTTGCGCTCGCCGAGGAAGGCGTCGACCTGAAGATGGTCAACCTGGGCGGCGGCTTCCCGGCGCGCTACCGGGCCGAGGTCAACGGCATCGAGGCCTACTGCGAGGCGGTGACCCGCGCGCTGGTGCGCCACTTCGGCAACCGCATGCCGGAGGTGATCATCGAGCCGGGCCGCTCCATGGTGGGCGACGCCGGCGTGATCCAGTCCGAGGTCGTGCTCGTCAGCCGCAAGGCTGCCAACGACCGCAAGCGCTGGGTCTACCTCGACATCGGCAAGTTCTCCGGGCTCGCCGAGACCATGGACGAGAGCATCAAGTACCGCCTGCGCACCGGGCGCGACGGCACCCGCGTCGGCCCGGTC